>JAKFFO010000200.1:0-4843 GCA_036675035.1 Oxalobacteraceae bacterium | reverse complement strand
AGGTCGGCGTTCCAATCACGCCCCCTGCAGTAATAGGCGCGCCGAGCAAGGTGCCGGACCAGTGCTCGCTGTTAAATTTTGCGATGTACACCTGACTGCCGGTATTGAGCGAGGTGGAATTGGTCGCAACCGACGCCGATGCACTGGACATGGAACGGATATCATCCATCGCATCATTAAGAGCGGCCGTCAGGCTGGCAGCGTCGGTTGCCGTAAAATACTTTCCCTTCCCATAGCCTGCCGCATCCTCCATCATCTGATTCGACGCGGCAAAGCCGATGGTATAGGTATTCATATTCTGCTTCGGATACTTTGCATCCTGATAGCTGCCACCGGCATTATCGATGCCGGTGGTTATCATATCGATGTCATAGCCAAACTTGGCAATGTCATCCAGATAAAGGGAATAGCCTTCATTATTTTCAGCTCCGGCAGGTTTGGAACCGTCGGAATCATTGCCATCCCAATTCGGCAGCGCCGCATTTTTATCCGCATCATCGGCCGGGTCATTTGCGGGGAAGTTATTATCAAACGTCGGCAAGCCGTCGGTAATAACAATCGTGAAATTTTTCTGGCAACGATATTGGATCGGGCTGGTGTAGCTAACAGCCTTATTGTAATAACTCGACATACCGCGGAAATAGCGGGTAACTTCATACAGGCTTTCCGCCAACGGCGTCCAGTTGGCAGCCGATAGTTTATCGATTGCAGTCGTGACTTCATCTTTTGTGCTGCCGCAGACGGTTCTGATTTTACCGCCGTCATCGGTATTAAAGGAGGCAACTCCGAAGCGCATGCCGGAAGTCGTTTTCACCAGATTGGTCGCCACCTCGCGCGCCACCTGCATGCGGGTTTTTCCGGTACCCGGGACCATGCTGGCCATACTGCCGGAATCGTCGATCAACAGCATGACATTCGGTTCCACCGCAGTCGATACGAACAAGGGGGTATTCGACAAATTCATGGAAGCGGTACGGCCCATCGTCGGCACGGTAGCGATGGTGAGTGCCAGCACACAATGTCCGGTCATTTGACGCATGTTGATAATTTGTTGCATCGAATTTTCCTTTTTATTTTCCGAGCCCGTTTAACTGTGTCAACGGCTTTTGAATCAACATACGTTACGGACGCTGAACCTGCTCCAGCAATACAGTCGTGTTGGTGTTGCCGCCTTTGCCGCGTACCGTAAGGCGATAGGCGCTCTTCCATCCGCCGGTGCATTCCGGGCACTTGATTTCACCGGCATATTCGCTGTAATAACGCGGCTCTTCAGCCAGGCCGTCAATTTCGGTCGTGGCCGCGACATCCTTGGTGCCGTCCCAGCCATAAGTCGTCCAGTCAGGTGCGCTTCCCTGTGCGCACAGCCCGTCAGTGCATTTATCGTCAAAGGCATAAAAATCCTTTCCGATCAAGAACTTTGCACCATCCCGCAGTCCCGCTTCGCTAGCTTGAAAAGCCAGGCTGCGGTCACGTGAATTGCCGGCCATCCGCTCTTCCATGGCGCCCACCTGCATGGCAGTAATGCCCAACATGGTCAACACGACCAGGAAAATCAGGCCGACAATGAGCACCGCGCCGCTCTGTTTTTTTAAAATGCGCAAATTTTGCAATGTGCTAGCCATGATGTTTTACAGTGTCCGGTTTCTGAGCGTGACGGTGCTGGAAAATACCCGCCGCATCCTGCGGTCATTGGCGGCAGGCGTCGTGGTCGTGCCATTGAAGGTGTAAGGCTGGGGGCTGGTCGTCAGGTTAATGTCATTGGAGCGGAACAAAAGATTCAGCCGGACACTGACGATGTTGTTCCAGTCGCTGATCGACGCTGCGGTAACGAAGCGGTTTGCGGTCGAATCGCCGTCGGTATCCTCGCCATATTGAATCTTCATGTTTTCGACACCGTCGATCAGCTCTTCCACTACCAGTTCCTTGCCTTTTAAAACTTTCCGGCACAGCATGTTGGCTTTGCAGCCCTCTTTGCCCGTGCCAATATAGTAGGTATTGGTCGACAGGCGCATCACTTGCGCATCAGCGCCATACAGCTTGCTAAGCTTGGGAGCGGTTCCTTCATTGCAGGATGCTGCATGAGCAATGGTGATTTTTTTAGCAGCGGTCGATACAGCGGTGGCGCAGAAGACGTCTGCACTGGCGCAATCGGAAATGATCAAGGTTTCATCTGCAGCAAATTTTTCCGGGTTGCCGTCGAGCTTGAAGTTGGCATCATCCGACTCGAGATTGCCGGTCAGATTTGCATCCGCTGCAGAGGCGCGCTGCACGCGAATGATATCCGTGCCGCTCAAGACTTCGGCGGCGGTCAAGCCAGTGCTGGCATCAGCGGATTCATAGCCGTGGACCGCTTCATTAAACATGAGCCATGCATCCGCCGTGCTTTTGACCATGAGATTGATTTTGGCATTTTTAGAACAGCCGAGATAACCCGCCATCCGGATGTCGCGCGACATTTCATCCATCAGGTAACGACCATTTTCCTGGAGTCGCGAATGATTTTCGACCGCACGATAAGTGTTTTTGCTGCCCAGGAAAATCTGCAAGACGATCACGGTCAACAGCAGGCCAAGTGCCATCGAAATCATCAGCTCGATCAAACTCAAGCCGGCTTGCGCATGTCGGGTTAAGAGACGAAAACGGGTAGATGTATTCATGGTTGAAAGCTGGTCACAAATCGTTTGAGGTCGCTGCTGCTTTTGTCTTCACTCCACCATATCTTGATCACAAATGGCCCACTGCCATCACAAGCTGTGGCAGCGGGTTTGCCATCATCCGGCGAACTGTCGAGACATACGATGCCCTGGCCTGATGGCAATAAAATCTTGTTAGCGGTATTCCACTGATGAGCATCCTGGCTCGCAAGTTCGGCAGCCGTACATCCAGGGTCAACAGCCGTAATGCAATTATTGGCGGCCGGGATACCGCTTAGCGAATCATAGTTTCCTGCCTTGACTCCATCCTGGTTGGCACGCAGGCGGTCTGCCATATCATTTGCTTGCTGAGTTGCAAGAGAACGCATGTAAGCCCCGTGGGTATTGCGGGTACTGGTAACTTGCATTCCCGCAAGGCCAAGCAAGCCAAATGCAATAATGACGACCGCCAGCAATACTTCCAGCATGGCGAAGCCCTCTTGATCCGGATCTGGCATGGGCTGACGAGAATTTCTCATGATCTTTGTATTTTCATGGACAGTTCGAAGATGTTTCTGCGGTACTGACGCGACCGGTATTACTGATGGTAATTACGCGGCCCTTATAGCCAGATTTACATAAAGTAAAACTGCCGCTGGAAGCAACCGCGCCTGTGGGCGTGTATTGAATGTATTCGGCGATCGCCGTGGGTTCACTGACCAGCGTTATCCCGCCATCCAGGGCCGCGCCGACGCGCAAGCTCGTGTCCGAGCCGTCGATGGCTCCGGCTGTGCCCGTATCGGTAAAAATAATCCTGCCGGCACTCCATGCAGAACTGGTACAAGAAGTCCCGTTGGAACTGGTGCACAGGCTGACCTTCGCGCCGCGCTTGACCGCTTCGCTCCTTGCCATGGCAAGCTCAGCGACCAAGTCATTGGTTTGGGTGCTAATCCGGTTATTGATGATCAAGCTTTGGAAACTTGGAACCGCAATGCCAAGCAAAATCGATGAAACTGCAAGCGTAATCATCAATTCGACAAGTGTGAATCCACGCGTTTTCATAGCTGCGCCCATATATTAACGGATTGCAATTTAATCAATTATTTAATGTTTGGCAAGTTTAATATACCAGAAGGCATGATTTATGGAACCAGCGGTTAATTTGCACAGATATTGGCAAACTTAACGATTGTTAACAACTTAGTGCAAATAATTCTTTACAGCAACTTTTATTGCGATGTCAACCCTGCTAAGTTGATGGATTGCAATCTAGAAAATACAACGTCACAAGCGAGCCAAGCGCTGCTTCTATTCAGCAGTTGTGCATGTTTGCCGTAAGGACATTCGCCAGGCGCGTCTTGTTGCGCGTCACCAGGCCGGGATGGCGGTGCCATGCCAGCTTTAAATTGGCAGAGAGCCAGATGAATCAGAAGGCCGGTATGTTGATACAGTCAGTTCGCCATCAAAATACTCCGGTCCGAACCAGCCTGCCCTCAAAATACCTTCAATTGATCAGCGAACCGGCATGGCTGTAACTAAGTCTGGCAAAAGCGGCGGCAGGCATTTGCCCTGTTGCAGCAGCAATTCGAACTGGTCTGCCGGCACCGGCCTGCTGAAATAATAACCCTGCATTGCATCGCACTTGTGGCGCTGCAGGAATTCTAATTGCTCGACAGTTTCGACACCTTCGGCAATCACTTGCAAACGCAAGCTATGCGCCAGGGACACGATAGTGGCAACAATCGCGGCATCGTCCGGGTCGACCGTGATATCGCGCACAAATGACTGGTCGATTTTCAGCACATCGATCGGCAAGCGCTTCAGATAGGCCAGGCTGGAATAGCCGGTGCCGAAGTCATCAATGGAAATTTGTACGCCAAGCGCCGCCAGATCGTGCAGGATGCCGATAGCGCGCTCGATATCGGTCATGATCATGCTTTCGGTCAGTTCGATTTCGAGGCAATGCGGCGCCAGTTCGCACTTCTTCAAGACAGCGGCAATCGACTCGACCAAATCCTGCTGGGCGAACTGGCGCGGCGACAAATTAACGGCTACCCGCAAGTCGCCCATTCCAGCCTCTTGCCAAGATTTCAGCTGCATGCAGGCGGTACGGATTACCCACGCGCCGATCGGCACGATCAAGCCGGTTTCCTCGGCCAAACCGATGAAGCGGATCGGCGGCACCATGCCGAAAGCCGGGTGTTGCCAGC
>JAKFFO010000094.1:0-4880 GCA_036675035.1 Oxalobacteraceae bacterium | reverse complement strand
TGGCCGCGCCGAGCTTGTCGACGAACTGCGCCCGCGAGGTGATGCGCGGCGAGGGGGAGTCGGCGCCGATCACGCCGGCGTTCCGCATCACGCCCTCGATCTGCTTGTCCAGCTCGTCGCGGTCGGTCACGATCACCACGCGCGCATGCGGATTGTTTTCCAGTATCCACTTCGCCAGCAGCACCATCAGGATGCTCTTGCCCGCGCCCTGCGTATGCCAGATGATGCCGCCACGGCGTTGCCGCACATGTTCCTGCGCCGCCTTCAGGCCGAAATACTGGTGCACGCGCGGCAGCTTCTTGATGCCGCTGTCGAACAGCACGAAGTCATGCATCAGCTCGATCAGCCGCTGTTTGTTGCACATCTTCAGAAGGTATTTGTCCAGCTTGTAACGGGTGTTGTCGGTCTCGTCTTCCTTCCACTTCAGGAAATATTTTTCCTGCGTGTCGATACTGCCGTACTGCAGTCCTTCGGAGTCATTGCCGGCAAAGACGAACTGCACGGTGCTGAAAAACCAGGCATTGAATTCCGGCTTCTGGTTGGACAGGCTTTGCCGGATGCCGTCGCCGATCGACGTGCGGCTGTTCTTCAGTTCCAGCACCGCAATCGCAATGCCGTTCACGTACAGCACGATATCGGGCCGCCGCTCGTGCGCACCCTTGAGCGTCACTTCTTCCGCAAGCGCGAAGTCGTTCTTTTCCGGCTCGCGCCAGTTGATCAGGTGCACGGTTTCCGTCACCCTGCCCGCTTCGGTCCGAACCGGCACGCCGTAGCGCAGCAGCTTGTACACGCCCTCGTTGTTGCCGTATAGCGTGCGGTTGTGATTGTTCGCTTCGCGCTGCAGTGCGTCGAGTGCGCGGCTGATATGTGCGGGCGAGTACCCGCTTTCGGCCAGCCATGAGGACAGCAGATTTTCTTCGATATTGCTGTTGCCGTGGCGATCGGACCAGTCACCCAGGTAGCGGTAGTGCAGCTCGTCGCGAAACAGCGCGATCACGCGGTTTTGCGTGACGCGTTCAGGCTGGCCGATGGTGCTCATTTCAATACCTCCCATTTGCCACCCTTTCGAGGACCAACAAAGCGCAAGCGGTCTTCCTTGACGAGCCGGGCAGCGGCGCGTTCTGTCGCGCGGGCCGATTTGCCGATCGCCGCCGCTACCTCGGCGAGCGTGAGCATGGGATTGGCTGCCAACGCGGCGAGTACCTGATCCGGCGTTTTTACCGGCGTTTTTACCGGCGTTTCTACCGGCGTTTCTACCGGCGTTTTTCTTCGTTCAGCAATTTCCTGGATAGTATCTGGTGTTTCTTCCGGTAATTTTCCTGTTTCCGCCGTCGCCTCCAAAGTGGCATCCTTCAACAACCCAGAGGTCGTTGTTACCGGCCAGTGATAACGCGTGCCGCGTCCCTGCCCATCCTTTTTCAGCCAGTCTGCCGCCACGAGTTGTGCCAGCCGCGCCCCGATTTCCCGGGGATGTTCCTTGCGGTACTGCTGCACATCCGCATTGCTGAAGGTGCCCGCATGGTGCGCCAGCATCAGGATCACGCGACTCAGTTCATCGAGCTGCGGATAGGCCGCGCCGACCAGCGCGCGCAATTCGCGCTCCACATCTTCCGGGATCATGCTTGCCACCGGCAGCCATACCCGCGTGGTTTCGAGCTGGGCATCTTCCGACACCAGCGGCTCCAGCCAATGCTGCTCGCGCCACGCGCGCATGATCTTCTGGAAGCCCGATCCCGCTCGTTCGCCCAGACCGAGCAACTGGAACATCTTCAGCAGGTTGGCATTGCGCGGGTCGCTGCGTCCTTGCAGCAACTGGTCGCGCGGCACGCGCAACAGGCCCGGGTTCTCGAACACAAACGCATCGGTCTGCTTGATGATCCGGATCGACTGGCTGGCGCGATGGTCCGCATGCACCAGCGTATTGACCAGCGCTTCGCGCAATGCCTCATGCACATGCGTTTCTTCCACGCGCGTGGCATGTTTATCGAGGCGGAATGGCGTTGCAATGCCGTCCACCAGGCGCGGCATTACCCGGTAGTAGAAATTGAACAGGTTCGGTACCCATGTCCCGTCCGGCGTCAGGCGATAGGTCCAACGTACTTCGGGATCATTCGCCAATTGCTCGCGATAGTCGAGAAACCAGCGCGGCAATGCATCGAGCAGGCTGCGCTCGCGGCCGAACATCAGCAGTCCCGCCAGCGTCAGCCCTTCAGTCTTTTCATTGCGGTCGCGCCCCCAGGCGCCCAGGCTTTCAAGAAAAGCCGGCTCGTCCAGCGCAAGAAACGGATGGTCCGAATGGCGCGCACTGAAGCGGTTGCGAAACGCGGCCAGCGTCTCCCGGTCCAGATCGCCAACATCGAAGCCATCGAGCACTTGCGCATCGAGCGGTTCATCCGCCGCCTCGCGCAACATGCGCCGCACTTCAGCTTCGGTGCAGCGGTAGTCGCCTTCGTAATTGCGCTTGAAGGTGCCTGTCAACGGATTGCCGTTGATGAAGATCGGCCGCTGCTGGCGTGTGGCGCGCGGCACATGAATGCACACGATCTGCGCTTCGCCGACCGCCAGCAGCGTCACATCCTGCTCTCGGCAGACTGGAAAACTCAGCTTTTGCACATTGTTATGATTGTCCCAGAACGCCTTGAGCAAGGCCTGTGGATTCTTCAAGCCTTCCGGCGCAAAGCCGCCGTTGCGCTCCGCTACGCCCAGCACGAGCCAGCCTCCCTCGGTATTCGCATAGGCCGATAGCGTTTCCCAGATTGACTTCGGCAAGCCACCGGCGGCCGACTTGAATTCGACCTCCTGATCTTCACCAAGCTGTAGCGCGGCAAGTAGTTGGGTAGGTGTCATACGAATCGTGCCCTTTCTACAGAATGGCCGCTATCATTGCGCCCGATCACCAGCACACCGCCCTCCGCATTCGCGTAGCCGCAAATCCATTTCAGGAACTCGTCCCGCCAGGATTCCTTCCACTCGCTGTGCTGGTGTTCTTTCATACGAGGCGGATTCTCCCGGTCAAAAGCTCCTGCATCATGCCTTGCTTGATCTGGCGCGCTTTGGTGAGTTTGGCTTCGAGGGCGGCGAGTTCGGCGTCCATGTCGGAGAGGATGGTGGCGATGGCGGTTTGCTCTTCTGCGGGTGGTACTGGCATCCTGATCTTGGCGATATTTTTTTTACTAATACCTGAAACCTTAGTTCCGACCGCAAAAAAGCGAAACTGATTTTTCACTGCTTGGGTTTGGAAGCAATAACGCCGATATTGATGAACCAGATTGTCAGTCCTACTTTTGGCAACAATGGTGTGCAAGCCAGAAATGAAAGGAAGTCCATCAGGATTGACAATTACGACATGTTTGCTTGCCCCCTCATCATCTTCCGATGCATCCACAAATACAACGTCGCCATCACACAGCAAGGAGCTGCCAGCGACTTTCTGAAGGGGCACATCAAGCTTGGGAATATTTTGAAATTCCATTTTCACGTCGATGTATGTCTTCTTCGATCCATGAATGTCGCCATAGTGCAAATAGCAATGGCCGTCTATCGTTAGCTGGTCGCGCGATGCAGACACACCGCCGCTAAATAAAAATAGTTCGCCCAATGATTGGGCCTCCCACTTACCACTAAACCCCGGCAGGCGCTTCTTGCCGGTGAGGAGTTCCTGCATGGCGCCTTGTTTGATATGGCGTTTTTTGGCGAGGAGCTGCTCTATCGATTCGATGAGCGCATCCGCATCGCTCAACGCCTCGGCGATGGCTTCTTGTTCCTTTTGATTCGGTGGAATTGGTACTGGCAGGTTCTTCAACGAACCAGCATTGACATTTTTTTGTCCGCCGCCAATCTGATTCTGTTCGAAAAATGCTTGTCCTTTTTCAGAATTGATGAAGCAGCAAAGATAGTCCGCGTTAATGACAGACCGGCGCGGCCGAGTGATTAACGTCGTGAAGCTTTGGGCGCCTTCATGGCATTTCGGCACGATGCTGGTCGTTCCGGGGTAGCCTGTGCGCGCAGTGAGTAGATCGCCACCCTTTAGCCTCTTGTTTTTAAAGCGCTCCTCGTAATCCTCGGAAATGTAGAGAACATCCGAATCGTCGAGAAAACCGGGCTTGATGTTTTGGTTTCGAAACATCACCACGCCTCGGCTGCGATAGGCGTGAGTTGCGGCGCTCGCTATACCGACCATAATTTTGTCGGAAATAGAACGAAGCGGTTTAACATCCCAGTCGCTCGGAATTTCTCCTACTTCGGTTGTTTTATAGCTGGTGTTCAGTTCCATGAGAACCCCATTTTCTCCAAATGGCGATTCACTTTTTCCTCACACATAGTCGCTCGGTGAAACACTTGCGGTAGCGCCTTTTCGTAACGCTTTGCCAATTCCTTTGCGCGCTGCGTGACTACCGCGCTAATGCGTGACATCTCACCGTGAACATCAGCGTCAAGCACAGCCAGCCATTTATCATCCACCACTAGCGTCTTGATCTCTTTCTCAGTGAGCTTGCCGTAACGCGCATGCGCCCTCGTATCTAGCTCGGCGTCCGAATCCCTCAAGCGCTTTTTCAGTTCCGCTTCATCGCCATTCAGCTTAATCCATTCATTCAGCACTGCCGCTTCGTCTTTGGCCTCCTTGTCACCCTTGATTTCCTTCAGCCGCGCAGCAACGTTCGCCTTGTTCACCTTGTCCAGTTCCACAAACGCACCTTCATCGCCGCCATGTTCTTCTTCCAGTTCGGCCAGCTTCGCGGTCACGCTTTCCAGTTCGACGCCAAGCTTGTCGATCGCCACCTGTTCCTTCTTGTAATAGCGCGCCACGATCAGCGACTTCGGCACCAGCTCGCAGGTCCATCCCTTGTCTTTTTCCTTGCCCTTCTTGTCCTTCTCGATGA
>JAKFFO010000164.1:0-4912 GCA_036675035.1 Oxalobacteraceae bacterium | reverse complement strand
ACGAACGTATCGAGCTGACTGACGCTCACATTCTCACCATCGTTGAAAAAATGATCAAGCAGCGCAAGGATTCGATTAGTCAGTTCGAGGCCGGTGGTCGACAGGATCTGGCTGATATCGAAAAAGCAGAGCTGGCGATATTGTCTGCATACATGCCGGCCGCGTTGTCGGAGCATGAAGTTAAGGCGGAGGTCGCCGCTGCAGTGACGTCGGCCGGAGCGTCAGGTCCGCAGGATATGGGGAAAGTAATGGCGATTCTAAAGTCCAACCTCTCCGGACGGGCCGACATGACGGTAGTCTCTGGCCTGGTGAAATCTGCTCTAACCAAAGGTCTCTGACAAAAGGCGGCAACCCCGTGCTGGCACGCCGGCTGCGGTGCAAGGATGTATTTCGAGTTGTTTCATCCTGCCGGCGTTTGAAAGCATAACGAGATTTGAAGAAAATACGCTTGGGCCACCATGATTCCGCAATCTTTTATTCAGGACTTGCTTAACCGGGTCGATATCGTCGACGTGGTAGGGCGTTACGTCCAGCTTAAAAAGGGCGGTGCAAATTTCATGGGTCTATGCCCATTCCACAACGAAAAATCTCCCAGCTTTACCGTTAGTCCAACCAAGCAGTTTTATCATTGTTTCGGATGCGGTGCGCACGGCACTGCAATCGGCTTCCTGATCGAATATTCCGGCCTGGGTTTTGTCGAGGCGGTCAAAGACCTTGCTCAAAATGTCGGCATGGCGGTTCCGGAAAACGACGACAAGTTGCCGCCCGAGCAGCGCGCGCAGATGCAGGCAAAAAGCCTGGCCTTGTCGGAAGTAATGACAAAAGCATGCGACTACTACAGGCAGCAGTTACGAAAGTCCGAACCTGCAATCGAATACTTGAAAGGTCGTGGATTGACCGGCGAAATCGCGGCAGCATTCGGTCTCGGGTATGCGCCAGATGGATGGGATGGCTTGAAGGAAATATTTCCGAATTACGATGAAATCGCACTGGTTGAAGCGGGATTGGTCATTGACAAGGCAGACGAGGGCGGACCCGTCCGCAAGCGATATGACCGCTTCCGGCATCGCATCATGTTTCCTATTCGTAACGTCAAGGGACAAGTGATCGGATTTGGTGGCCGGGTGCTGGATGGTGGCGAGCCGAAATACTTGAATTCTCCGGAGACACCCTTATTTCAGAAGGGAAGCGAATTGTATGGTTTGTTCGAGGCGCGACAAGCCATTCGCAATGCAGGTTATGCGCTTGTAACCGAAGGCTATATGGATGTTGTCGCATTGGCGCAGCTTGGCTTTCCGCAAGTGGTGGCCACGCTCGGAACCGCGTGTACGTCGGTGCATGTGCAAAAACTGTTGCGGCAAACCGATCATGTGGTGTTCAGTTTCGATGGCGATTCGGCTGGTCGTCGAGCGGCCCGCCGCGCGCTGGAAGCGAGCTTGCCGTATGCCGGCGATGATAAAACGGTGAAATTCCTGTTTCTGCCACCCGAACATGATCCGGACAGTTTTATTCGCGAGTTTGGTGCCGACGGTTTTGAAATGCAGGTTCGCGAGGCAATGCCGCTTTCGCAGTTCCTGCTTAAGGAAGTGGCCACGGAAAATGATTTGAATACCGCCGAAGGCAGGGCCCGCGCGCAATTCGAGGCCAAACCACTATTGCAGGCAATGCCACCATCTTCGTTGCGTTTGCAAATCGTTCGTGGATTGGCGCAAATGACGCAGACGACACCGGTGGAAATCGAAAGCTTGTTCGATTTGGCAAAACCGATTGCACATGGGCGTGCCGCGCCGCCTCGTGCAAAACGTACGCCGCCAATTGAATTGGAGCGGCAAATCATGCGCTTGCTGGTAGCGCACCCGGCGCTGGCTGTCGAATTGGGCGAGGCCGATCTGGAGGCGGTGACCCGTTCCGCCCCGGATGGAGGGGTGATGTTAACTCAGCTGGTTGTTGCGAGTCGATCGATGACCCTGGGTGGCAGCTTTGCGGCATTGGCCGAACATCTGCGTATGAATGGCGCGGATTTCGATTCGCTGATCGCAGAAATTGCGGCAGATGGCGAATCGGACATCGATCTGGCTCGGGTAGAGCTTGCCGGTGCGATACGGCAGACTAAAATGAAATTGTTAAGGGCAGAATCGGAACAATTGGTCAGGTCAGGCTTGGGGTCGGCAGAAATCGGCAAGCGCTTGCGTGAGATTGCGGCGCAGCAAGAACAACTAAGGCGGCAGGCCGACGCGGAAATTACGCAACGATAAGCGTAGGGGTAGGTCAAATCTAGAGAAAAATGTTCCGTATGTTATAATTAAAAGCTTTTGATTCAAGACCTTAGGTCTTCTTAATATCAAAACGTCTTTTTGAGAAACAAAAATCCAGGATTGTTGCGGGAATCAGTGTCAATCAGCTCAAAGCGAAATGCGATCGGTTGATGATTTGACGTATTTTCCATGCAATAAGAGCAACCTATTTGGTAGTTGATTCCATGGCGAACGCAATGAAGAAACCCGCTAAAACCCAAGCATCTTCCACGAAAAGCGCAAAACATGCGCCGGTCAAGCCTGCTGCCTCCAAGGCGACGGCAAAACCCCGCGCCAAGGCTGGTACGGTCAAAGCCAATGGCAAAGTGGCGGAAAGGGTGGCCGATGTGAAATCAACCGGGAAACCATCGACAAAGCTGGTGTCGAACGCAATTTCCAGGACTGCCCCGAAAGCAGCATCCAAAGCGGGTGCCAAACCTGCGGGGAAATCCTCAATTAAAACTGTTGTAAAGACTGATTCTGCGCAATTGAAAGCCCCTGTGACAAACAAGAAATCCGAATCCAAAGCCGTTAGCAAGCCTGCGAAAAATGCAGTAAAGCCAGAGAATAAACCAGATACAAGCGTGATGCTGGGCGCGGGCGTCAGTCAGACAACCGATGCCGCCACTCTGGCCGCGATCGATACGTCGGGTTATATCCTGCCGTCTGTCAAGGTGCCGGGACGCCGTGGCCGTAAGCCCAAAGAATTTCAACCGGAGAATGACGAAGTCGCTGCATTCAATGCAGTCGAACGCGCCGAATTGAAGGCAGCCGACAAGGCCAAGGCGAAAGACCGCAAGGCCAAAGAGCGCGCGTTACTGAAAGACGCATTTTCGTCCGATACCGAAGCGACAGAGGAAGAACTCGAGCGGCGCCGGCAAAAACTGAAAACACTGATCAAACTGGGTAAGGAGCGCGGGTTCCTGACCTATTCCGAAATCAACGATCATTTGCCTGAAAACATCGTCGATCCGGAAGCAATAGAAGGGATCATAGGTACCTTCAATGACATGGGGATTGCTGTCTACGAGCACGCTCCCGATGCCGAGACGCTGCTCCTGTCGGACAATGTTGCGACAGTTGCCAGTGACGATGACGCTGATGCGGCTGCCGAAGCGGCTCTGTCGACGGTGGACTCCGACTTCGGCCGTACCACCGATCCGGTGCGTATGTACATGCGCGAAATGGGTTCGGTCGAGTTGTTGACGCGCGAAGGCGAAATCGAGATCGCAAAGCGGATTGAAGATGGTCTGAAGGACATGATTCAGGCAATTTCTGCTTGCCCGACAACGATTGCCGAAATTATTCTAGCGGCCGATCGGATCGCAAAAGACGAAATCAAGATCGATGAAATCGTTGATGGTTTGGTAGACATGACTGTCAGCGAACCAGTGATTGCTGCTGCGCCCGCCGC
The DNA here is from genome assembly GCA_036675035.1 of Oxalobacteraceae bacterium. Classification (GTDB taxonomy): domain Bacteria; phylum Pseudomonadota; class Gammaproteobacteria; order Burkholderiales; family Burkholderiaceae_D; genus MESE01. Next base: position 1,204 of record JAKFFO010000164.1, on the reverse strand, counting down.
TTCTGCATCGGACGACGAAGAAGAAAGCGACGACGAGGAAGAAGAAGAGGAAGAGGAAACCACCGCGTCCGGTGCTGCCGGTTTCTCGGCTGAACAGCTCGAGCAGTTGAAGCGCGAAGCGCTGTCAAAATTTGCGCTCATCTCGACTCAGTTTGACCATATGCGCAAGGCTTTTGAAAAAGAAGGGTACAACTCAAAACCTTACGTTAAAGCACAAGAGGCGATTTCAAACGAGCTGCTGAACATTCGCTTCACCGCAAAAGTGGTCGAAAAACTGTGCGATACGTTGCGCGGCCAGGTGGATGAAGTGCGCCATATCGAGAAACAGATTCTGGATGTGGCCGTGAATAAATGCGGTATGCCGCGCAGTCATTTCATCAAGGTTTTTCCCGGCAATGAAACCAATCTCGACTGGGTTGATGGCGAAGTCAATTCGGGAGAAGACTACAGTGTGGTTCTTGAGCGCAATGTACCGGCGATAAAGGAACTGCAGCAAAAACTGATAGATCTGCAGGCGCGAGTGGTACTGCCGTTGCCGGATTTGCGCGGGATTAACAAAAAAATGTCCGCTGGTGAAATGAAGGCGCGTAAAGCCAAGCGTGAAATGACTGAGGCAAACCTGCGCCTCGTAATTTCAATCGCAAAAAAATATACCAACCGCGGCTTGCAATTTCTGGATTTGATCCAGGAAGGCAACATCGGTCTGATGAAAGCCGTCGACAAATTTGAATATCGTCGCGGCTATAAATTCTCGACCTATGCAACCTGGTGGATTCGTCAGGCGATTACCCGTTCGATTGCAGATCAGGCCCGTACCATCCGTATTCCGGTACATATGATCGAAACAATCAACAAGATGAATCGAATTTCCCGGCAGATATTGCAGGAAACTGGCGCCGAGCCCGACCCAGCGACGCTTGCGATCAAGATGGAAATGCCGGAAGATAAAATCCGGAAGATCATGAAGATCGCGAAAGAGCCGATCTCGATGGAAACGCCGATTGGCGACGATGACGACTCCCACCTGGGCGACTTCATCGAAGACAACAACACGCTGGCGCCATCGGATGCCGCGCTGCACGCTTCGATGCGTGGCGTGGTCAAGGATGTGCTGGATTCCCTGACGCCGCGTGAAGCCAAGGTGCTGCGCATGCGCTTCGGCATCGAGATGAGCACCGACCACACGCTGGAAGAAGTCGGCAAG
>JAKFFO010000038.1:0-4912 GCA_036675035.1 Oxalobacteraceae bacterium | reverse complement strand
TGCCGGAACCGCTTCCCGCTGGTCCGACCGGTTTTCTGTCTGGCGCTCAATGACCGCATTGACTTCGGCACCGAACAGCAGCACGGCGGCGGAAATATAAAAGTACAGAAGCAGCACCACGATCGCGCCGAGGCTTCCGTACATCATGCTGTAATCGGAAAAATTACGAACATAAAAACCGAAAGCCAACGATCCGGCGATCCACACCAGAATCGACAGCACTGCGCCGGGAGAAATGAAACGGAATTTTTGCTTCACGTTCGGACCGGCGTAATAGACCAGCACCAATACCAGGATCAACAACAGAAACGAGACCGGCCAGCGCAGCCAGGTCCATAAGGTGACAAACAATTGTTCCATGCCGACTTGCTGTGCCACCCATTGCATCGCTTGCGGTCCGAGCAACAGCATCGCGGCGGCAAGAATCAGCATGACGGCAATGCCGACCGTATAAACAATCGACAGCGGATATAGCTTCCATGCCGGCCGGCTTTCGTCTGTGTCGTATGCGACGTTCAGCGCATGCATCAATGATCGAACCGCCGCCGATGCGGTCCACAATGCGGCGATCACGCCGAACGACAGCAAGCCGGCTTGCGGCTGCTGAAGCTGATCGATCACCTGATTGACCTGCTGCATGGCCTGCTCCGGAATGAAAACCTGCGCCTGCTGCCGAAGCCAGTCGAAGAATTCCGGCACCTGCAGGAAACCGAGAATTGCAATCAGAAAAATAATGAACGGAAAAATTGAAAATAGCACCTGATATGCCAGCGCAGCAGCATAGGTCGTCATGTCGTCGTCAAAAAAATCCTTGACCGCTTTTTTGATCAATCCCATCACACCCAAGCCACCCAGCGAACCGGTTTGCATTCTTGTCTCCTCGAAATAGCTGGTCCGGCTGACCCCGGACGACCCCGAATACCGCAGCAATAAGAGTGCCAGTGCCCTGACTCTGGCTTGCCGTTCCGCGCCTGCAGTTCGTACGTTGCGGATTCTCGATTGGTACAGAATTTGCACGAGCCGAATGTGCGGAAGCACGGCTGCCTGCCATCGATCGCAACAGAAATGAGTCGACGGCAAAGGCACGATCTTCCGGCCAACTGGAACATCACATCACATTTGCCGCAGCGGTCATCCGGGCAGCATGACGCCGATGCGGTAACCTGAGAACGGGAGGCGGCGATGCGTCACAAAATCATCAATAACGATCGGGAGCGCACCTACGCACTGATACTTGAAAACGGCGACGAAGCCATTTCGGAACTCCAGCGCTTTTGCAATGATTACAATCTGAGTGCGAGCCGTTTCAATGCAATCGGTGCATTCAGCAAAGTGACGCTGGGCTACTTCGACTGGGAAAAGAAAGATTACGAAAAGATCGTGATCGATGAACAGGTGGAGGTCCTGACGCTGGCCGGCGATATCACCCTGTTCGAGTCCAAGCCGAAGATACATGCGCATGTCGTGCTGGGAAAACGCGACGGCACCGCGCATGGCGGCCATTTGCTGGAAGCGCTGGTGCGGCCGACACTCGAAATTCTTCTGGTCGAGTCACCCGTCAAGTTGAAGCGAAGCATGGATCGAGAAAGCGGCTTGCCGCTGATTGATGTCGGTGCATCGTAAGCAAGTGGCCGATTGCATCGTAATCACCGGCGCATCCGCCGGCGTCGGGCGTGCCACTGCAAGAGCATTTGCCGGGCCGGGGCGCCGCATTGCGTTACTGGCGCGCGGAATGGATGGCCTGAACGGCGCGCGCGAGGACGTTGAAAAGGCCGGCGGTACCGCATTGATCATTCCGACCGACGTCGCCGATTACGCACAGGTCGAGGCAGCCGCCGAACGCGTGGAACAGGAATTCGGCGCGATTGATGTATGGGTCAACAATGCGATGGCAACCGTCTACTGCCCGATCGCGGAGACGTCACCGCAAGACTTCGAACGCGTTACCGCGGTCACCTACCTTGGCGCGGTGTGGGGCACGATGGCTGCGCTCAAGCGCATGAAGCCGCGCGACCGCGGCACCATCATCCAGGTCGGCTCGGCGCTTGCTTACCGATCGATTCCGTTACAGGGACCGTATTGCGGCGCCAAGAGTGCATTGCGCGGATTTACCGATTCATTGCGTTCGGAGCTGATACACGACAAAAGCCGCGTGCACATTACGATGGTGCATCTGTCGGCTTTCAATACGCCTCAGTTCGACTGGGGCAAAACCTGTTTCGACAAGCAGCCGCAACCGGTGCCGCCGATATTCCAGCCCGAGATCGCGGCCGAAGCGATCGTATGGTCGGCCTCGCATCGGCGGCGCGAACTGTGGGTGGGTTTTCCTGCGGCAAAGGCAATCGTCGGTACGCGCATCATTCCCGGTATCCTCGATCGCTACCTGGCAGGCGGTGCCTATTCGGGACAAAGCACGGACCAGCCGCTACCTGCGGGGCGCCAGGATAATCTATACGCACCGGTACCCGGAGACCACGGAGCGCATGGTCGATTCGACAGTCGGTCAAGCGCATCCAGCTGGCATTTTCGCCTGACCACGCACCGCTGGGGCATCGTGATCGCAGCTCTGATATTCGTGCTCGCAATCATCGTCGCCATGGCCCTGACAAGCACGTACATAAAAGTCAGTAACTTAGACGACAGTGCGGCGCCCACATTCCCTTCCCTTCAAGGGGAAGGAGTAACCCTCATGCGACCGTCGTCTTAATTTCTGATTTCTATATAAAAACCGATCCCGCCAGCAATCCGGGGGCATCGCGGCAACGCGACTATGTGCTATAGCGCCCCATGATGTCCGATGCACGCGCCCTTTCGTCGTCATTGTCGGGCTCGACTTCAAGCAGATAAACGCCGCGTTGCACCACGTCGGCAAACTTATGCTTGTAGACATCGCCGGACGCATTCGATCCCACCTTTGCGTTTCCGACGGTAAAGTTTCCTGACACGGGGCCGGCTTCATCGTCGCGCGAAGTGAGATGGACGGTGTGCGGTGGAAATCCTGACGAAAGTAATGCATCGCGCGCATGCTGGGCGGCCGAAAATTCGTCATAAACCCTCAACAAAGTGTTCGCCATCATCATTCTCCGGTTTGCAGTTTTTCAGTACAGTCGCCTGGACCGTACGGGCAATCAGATGAATTGCCCATGTCGGACCGGAATATAAACAATAAGTGCCCAAGTCAAAAAAAGACTTCCGGAAACAACCGGACGCGGGAACTTGTGTTCGACGCAGCCCGGACAAAGTCGTCACTTCCGGATACGGATCACAAATCTTGCATGGTCGGCATCCCGGGTGGAAAATCAAAACCGGAAGCGGGGAACTCGAGTCGTCTTTCGATTTCATCCGGCATATGAGGTCATCCGAAAACGGCGCCCGAATCAGCCAACCCAATCGATCTTTGCGCTATTCGACATCATGATTTTTTTGCCGCCGCTACCATTTCCAGGGGTCATTTCGTTAACAGGCGTGCGTGAGGCCAGCCTCCTCGTAAATGCAACGATGGCAGGCCTGCATGCTGAGATTTTCGGGTTCTGACGTGCTGTGCGACTGGGAGCGGCGCTGCCTGTGTTCGCGCTTGCGCTTATTTCCGCGCAATGCGCCGGATCGTTTTGTTACCGGCTAACCGCTGCAAGGCGAACTGCCCAGTGCCATTTCAAGGAATACAGGAACGTGACATTTGCAAGCGATCAAAACAGCACCCCGGAAAAGCTGTCGGCAACCTCCCGGAAGATGCTCGAACTCCGAAACGAAGTTTTCTCGGAGTGGGAAAAAAGAATCCGTGCATCGATCAAGCAGGCCGGCACGCTGATGCATCCTATTCTGGTCAACACGCTGCCGACTTTTTACGACAATATCGCCGAAGCGATTACGCCGGAGTACCCGAGAACCAGCGCGGTCGACACCACGACCATCGCGACCGAACATGGCGGCGAGCGCGCTCGCCTGACCGACTACGATCCGCAAGCGATTATTCACGAATACCAGACGCTGAGATGGAGCATCCTGGATGTACTGGCCCGGCATGGCGTCCGGTTGCAGGAAGATGAATTATTAACCATCAACGTATCCATCGAAAAGGCGATAAGGGAAGCCGTTACTGCTTTTTCCGTGGCGTTCCTGGCATTGCGCGAGCAGTTCATGGCGACCCTGACCCATGACCTCCGCAATCCACTGGCGACGGCGACCATGTCTGCAGAGCTGATTGCACGCACCACCGACTCATCCGAGATAAAAAATTGGGCCGAGCGCATCATCGAAAACAATGACCGCATGGATCGGATGATCCGCGACTTGCTAGACACTGTGGTGTTTCAAGGCAGCGGACGACTTCAGCTGGATCTGTCTTCGTTCGACATCCTGGATCTGGTGACCGAAGTGGAGAAGCATTCGGTAACCGCGTATGGACCCCGTTTCCATGTGACCAGAGCATCGGTCCTGGGGTGGTGGAGCCGCGAAGCGATGAAAAGAGCATTGGAAAACCTGATCGGCAATGCGATCAAGTACGGCAGCGCGGATAGGCCAGTCTCGATCAAGATCGATCGCATCGACGGGCGGCTATTGGTGTCGGTACATAACGAAGGCAACCCGATTCCGCCGGAAGAGCTCGAAGATATTTTCCAGATTTTTCAGCGGGCGAAAGCGGCCAAGGAGTCCAGGAATCTGGGCTGGGGAATCGGTCTTCCGTACGTTCGCAGAGTGGCGGAAAGCCACGGAGGCAGCGTAACTGTCGATAGTTCGGCGGAACGGGGGACCACCTTTTTAATCGATGTTCCGATCGATGCGCGGCCGTTCCAGAACATGCCGACCTTGCCCGGACCAAATTAGCGGTACCGCCTGTGCGCCCGATCCGGAACCCGACAGCGGCACTCCGATTTTCATTGCCGACGATTCTGCAAGCTGTACACGGCGATGG
>JAKFFO010000214.1:0-4925 GCA_036675035.1 Oxalobacteraceae bacterium | reverse complement strand
GCGCCGACTGCGCAAAATTCCAGATGCGGCATATGGAAGAAGTCTACCGGCAGCGCACGCTGAGCAGAGATGGCGAGGATCTGGGCACTGAATATGTACTGGACTTATTGCAGCGGTTCGAACTGTCAGTCGAGCAGCATCGCCAGCTGGCAGCGCACTGTGAGCAAAAAGGGATTCTCTACCTGTGCACGCCGTGGGATGGCCGCAGTGTCGAAGTGCTGGAAAGCATGCACGTTCCGGCCTACAAGGTTGCGTCGGCCGATTTGACCAACCTACCGTTGCTCGATCGTTTATGTCTGACTGGCAAGCCGTTGATTCTTTCCACCGGCATGAGCTTGCGCGCCGAAGTGCAGGCCACGGTTGATTTTCTCAATGAGCGCAAGACTCAGTTTGTGCTGCTGCACTGTAACAGCACTTATCCGGCGCCTTTACACGACATTCAGCTCAAGTGGATGGAGCAACTGCGCAGCATTCACGGACTCGTCGGCTATTCGGGACATGAACGCGGTACGGCGGTGTCGTTAGCGGCGGTTGCGCTCGGGGCATGTGTCATCGAAGGGGATTTCACGCTAGATCGAACCATGGAAGGACCGGACCATGCAGCCAGCCTAGAGCATAGTGAGTTCAAAAAACTCATCGAGGGCACACGGGAAATCGAGCAGGCGCTGGGCGACGGGCGTGAACGTCAACTGTCACAGGGCGAAATGATCAACCGCGAGAACCTGGCCAAGAGTCTTGTCGCGGCGGTTGATCTGTCGAAAGGCACGGTGATCGCACCGCAGCACGTCAAGGTATTAAGTCCCGGCCAAGGCTTGTCGCCACAGCACTACCAGAAGCTTCTGGGGCGTACTTTGCAGCACGATCTGGCGAAGGAAGATTTTTTCTATCCTTCGGATCTGAGTGATAATCGCGTTGAGCCGAGAGCATATTCATTCCGCCGCCCGTGGGGCGTTCCGGTCCGCTACCACGACTTTCGCGAATACACGCGCCGTATCCAGCCAGACCTGATCGAGTTTCACCTTTCCTATTCGGACATGGAACTGAATCCAGCCGATTTTCTGGATGGTACCTACGAGACGGATTTTGTGGTCCACGCACCCGAGTTGTTTGCGGGTAGCCGCCTGATGGACTTAGCGTCTCCGGACGAGACCTATCGAATCCAGTCGTTGAAAGAGACACAGCGTGTGATCGACATCACGCGCAATCTCAAACGCTATTTCCCACGTACTGAAAGGCCCTGTATCGTCGCCAATGTTGGTGGTTTTACCATGGATGCACCACTCCCAGCATCCGTGATCCCGGAGTATTATCAGCGATTTGCGCAAAGCCTCACGCAACTCGATATGGACGGGGTAGAGCTGATTCCACAGACGATGGCACCTTTTCCATGGCACTTTGGTGGGCAGCGCTATCAGAACATTTTTGTGAGGCCGGATGAAATTGCGCACTGGTGCAAAAAACTGAACCTGCGCATGTGCTTCGATATTTCGCATAGCCGCCTGACCTGTAATCATCTCGGTATCGATTTCTATGCGTTCTCGGAAACGGTTGCCCCGCTATCGGCCCACCTTCATCTGGGGGATGCGCAGGGGCTCAACGGCGAAGGTTTGCAAATAGGCGAAGGCGAAATCGACTTTGTGCGACTGGGCAGGATACTCGAGGAGGGATGCCCCAACGCGACCTTTATTCCTGAGATCTGGCAAGGGCACAAGAATGGCGGAGAAGGATTCTGGATTGCGCTCGAAAAGCTCGAGGGAATATTGTGAACGTACCAATTGAGAAAATGAGTGAGCAGTCAGCCATGATGAACGATATCCGGCTGCAGATGGAGGCATCAATCGCGGTCAAGCAAAGCTTGATGAGCGATCAGGCGCTCTTGCAGCAGGTCGAACGGCTCGCTCAAACATGCCTGCGGTCCTTGCGCGGCGGCGGCAAGGTGATTTTCGCCGGCAACGGAGGAAGTTTCGCGGATGCGCAGCATTTGTCGGCCGAGTTTACTTCGCGTTTCCTGTTTGATCGAGCACCGCTGCCATCGCTGGCATTGGGTACGAACAGTTCCGCGATAAGTGCGATCGGCAACGATTATGGCTATGAGCAGGTGTTTGCACGCGAATTGGAAGCGATTGCAAAGCCGGGCGACGTCTTCATCCCGATTACCACCAGCGGTAACAGCCCCAATGTTGTTGCGGCCATTGAGGTCGGCAACGAGCTGGCGATTACTACTGTAGGCTGGACTGGTGCCGGCGGTGGACGTATCAAGCAGCTGTGCGAATGTATTTGCATTCCTTCGAATGAAACGGCGCGTATCCAGGAGTGCCATATTCTGGTCGGCCATATTTTGTGCGGGTTGGTTGAAAAAAACTATTTTCAACCTGGATGCTGAAGTTCCATTATCTGAGTGCCGGCTGTGACCGGAAAATTGAAGAATGTTCGTCAGGCAGGCACGTGAAACCTGTATACCTCACTCTGTTGGGTTGAAACCATGGGCGCAGTTGTAGCAATAATTCCAGCGCGGGGCGGCTCGAAGGGCATCCCAGGCAAGAACGTCAGGCCGATTTGCGGCAAGCCGCTGCTTGCGTGGTCCATCATGCATGCTCGCAAGGCTGCGTCGGTCGATTCGGTCTGGGTCAGCTCCGACAGCGACGACATCCTGGCTGTTGCACGCGAATACGGCGCCAATCCGATTCGGCGACCGGCCACCTTGGCCGGTGACACCGCGACGTCAGAATCCGCTTGGCTGCATGCGCTTGATGAGATCGAGCGCACCGGCATCAGCGTGGATTTGATTGTGGGCATGCAGCCAACGTCCCCAGTCCGCGCGCCGTCTGATCTGGATCAGGCCATCGAAACGGTGCGGCAGGAGCAGCTGAACTCCCTGCTGACGGTCACCGAGGTGGAAGATTTTTTTAACTGGTGCGTGGGTCCGGACGGCCCGGAGTCGCTCAACTACGATTACCGTTCACGCAAAAGGCGACAACTGATTGAAAAACGCTATCTGGAGAATGGATCCTTCTACATTTTTCAACCTGCCATCTTGCGTGATTTCAATAACCGACTTGGTGGCAAGATCGGGCTGCATGTGATGGAACGCCACAAGATGTTCCAGATAGACAACCCAGAAGATATATTGTTGTGCGAGTCAGTCATGCGTGGCTTCGGGCTGGACAAGCTATGAGCAATTACCTGGAAAACCTGTTTTCGTTGCGCGGCAAGGTGGCACTCGTTACTGGCGCGTCGCGTGGCATAGGCGCCGCCGTGGCCGAAGCGTTGGCTGCAGCCGGCGCGGATGTGATCGGGATAGGCCGATCCACGCAGCCGCGGATCCCGTTCCCAACCAGTGTCGCGTATCGCAAGTGCGATATTCTCGACCCCACGAATTTTGCGGCGCTGTGTTCCGACGTGTTTGAGACAAAAGGAAATCTGGACGTATTGATCAACGCCGCCGGAATCTCGTTGCCTAAATCGACTGGACAACAGGCCATGGTGGATTTCGAGCGGACGATCGGTACCAACCTGACAGCTGTTCACCACTGCTGCCAGATCGCCGCTGATTATATGAAGCGTGGTGGAGGTGGCTCCATCGTCAATGTAACGAGTATCGGTTCGATAGTGGCCATGCCCAAAAACCCCGGTTACATTGCCTCCAAGGGCGCACTGCGCATGATGACCAAGGCACTGGCATTGGACTTGGCGGATGATCAGATCCGCGTTAACAATCTCGCGCCGGGATACATCAGGACCGATATGACGGAAGCCAGCTTCCAGGATCCGGAGCGTCATGCAGAGCGCCTACAGCACATGATGATCAAACGCTGGGGAGCACCGCACGATCTTGCGGGTGCTGCCATCTTTCTCGCCTCCGACGCTTCGGCGTATGTGACCGGCACAGACTTGTTCGTAGACGGCGGTTGGACTGCCAAGGGAATGTAGATGGCAAAAATAGGATTTATGCAGGGGCGCTTGAGCCCTATCGTGGATGGCCGCATACAGTCGTTTCCATGGACTTGCTGGAAGGCAGAATTCGCGGCGGGCGCCGGGCTTGGGTTTCGCATGATCGAATGGACGCTGGATCAGGAGCGGCTGTACGAAAATCCGCTGTTGACCGAGGCTGGTCAAGCTGAGATACGCTCGCTTTGCCAGCGGCATGAATTTGCGGTCCCTTCACTGACCGGTGACTGTTTCATGCAAGCCCCATTCTGGAAGGCAGACGGCGCCGAGCGCGCAAGCTTGCAACGCGATTTCATCGCCATTGCCGAATCCTGTGCCGCAGTCGGCATTTCGATGATGGTCGTGCCTCTGGTGGACAACGGTCGCCTCGACCAGCCGGAGCAGGAAGATGTGCTGGTAGCGTATTTGCAAAGCCAGGCCGGGCTCTTGGCCGCCAGCGGCTTGCGGGTGGTGTTCGAATGCGATTTCGGCCCTTCCGAACTGGCCCGGTTCATCGCTCGTCTCGATCCGGCGCTGTTCGGCATCAACTACGACATCGGCAATAGCGCCGCGCTGGGTTTCGATCCAGCGGCGGAATTTGCCGCCTATGGCAAGCGGATCGTCAACGTGCACATCAAGGACCGCGCGCTGGGCGGCACCACCGTGCCTTTGGGCACCGGGAACGCCGACTTCGAAACCGTGTTTGCGGCCCTTGCCCGCATCGGTTATCGCGGTAATTTTATACTACAGACGGCACGCGCTGCCGATGAAGACCATGCGGGCGCACTGTGCCGCTATCGTGACATGGCTATTGCCTTGCTGAACCGTCATGCAGCTTGAACTGGCCGGCAAGACGGCGCTGGTGACCGGCTCGTCGCGCGGCATTGGGCGCGCGATTGCAGAAGTTCTGCACGCCGAAGGCTGCAAGGTCGCGGTTAATGGCCGCAATGCGCAGGATGTTGCGACGACTTCGGCCAATCTTTCCGGGAGCGTAGCGG
>JAKFFO010000074.1:0-26948 GCA_036675035.1 Oxalobacteraceae bacterium | reverse complement strand
ATTAACCAGTTTGTTGAACAATATAATGCGCATTCCCGTCCGTTCATCTGGACTGCGACAGCCGATTCAATCCTGCAGAAAGTCGAACGACTTTGTAAAGTTATTTGCGGGACGACACACTAGCAAATCAAACGGAGGCACCGATGAGCGACACGACAACCCATACCGACTGGCGCGACAACGGCGTTCGCGTCGTCCGCGGCGACAATCTCGACACCAATACCGCCCAAACACCCGGCATGAATCGCGCCGCCGCGATCAATTTCGCGCGCGTCGGTGCGCAAAAACTGTGGGCCGGCACCGTGACCATTCATCCCAAGGCCAAGACCGGCGCCCATCATCACGGCGCGCTGGAAAGCGTGATTTACGTGGTAAGCGGCAAGGCGCGGATGCGCTGGGGCGGCAATCTGGAATATACGGCCGAAGCCGGTCCGGGTGATTTCATCTACGTGCCGCCGTATGTGCCGCATCAGGAAATCAATGGCAGCGACCAGGAACCGCTGCAATGCGTACTGGTGCGCAGCGATAATGAAGCGGTGGTAATCAACCTCGATATCGCAGCGGTTGAAAAACCGGAAGAAGTGCACTGGGTCGATCCGATTCACAAGCATCCGCACGATTGACGGGTTCATGCACTAATTTTTCCGGGCGTTCGCCTGCGGCCCGAGCGGAAAGCGCACGGACCGTGTTGCGCATCGTTGCACATCCGGGCTATGCGATGTACCGTTCGATCAGGTCAAGCCGTCCGCCAGCGCTGCCATTTCCCGCTGCATGTTCACCATCGCCCGCTCGTTGTATTGTCCGGCAAAGAAATCATCCTGGTACAGCTCGCCGGCTTGCGCCTTTCTGTTCAGATGTGCCAGCGCCCTGGTTCGATGTTCGCAATATTCCGCATCCGGCACATGCGCATACTCGGCGCGGATCGCATGCCGGTAACCTTCGTACACAGCGTCTTCCTGTCCGAGAATCGCCAGATCCGCACCAAGCAGCACGTGCTTCAATCGATGCGTAATCGCGGATTCCTGAAAATGATCGGTCGCGCGGATCAAGGTCGCCACGTCGTCAACGGCCACATGATCCAATCCGCTGCCCAGCCACAGTCGGGCGCTCTCTTCCTCGTCTGAAAGACTGCTGCCGCCGTGCTGGTAGATGGCGTCATGGAACCAGAACGATTTTCTCACCATATCGGCGTCCTGCCGGTCGGCACCGACATTGGCGGCCCACACATGGATTTCACTCAAGCCGTGCACCAGGTGATCGAGATTGTGATACCGGCGTTTGTCTGCGCCGTAGGAAGACGGTCCCGTCAGGATTTCAAACCATCGATCGGCATTGGCAATCGCCTGCGGTTCCGCCGTCTGATATTGCCATAGCCCTTCCCATTCCTTGCGCAGCCAATCGGATATCCATGCGGCATAGGCGGGGCCAGGCACAAACTGCTTCATGCTCCAATGCCATCCGACCGGCCCTTGCAGCGCTCGTACAAAACTGGAGCTGACCGAGCCGAGATCGCGCGGTGGCATCACGAAAATGGTTTTCGCGCCGTGCAACACATCCACATTGGTTTGCTGTATCAAATTTTCATAATCGAAATCGGCGGTGTTGCGAATTCCACGGATCAGGTAATCAATGCCATGTTTTTTTGCCGCACGGGCGGTATAGTCGCCCTTGACAATGACGACATGCACATTGCTCCATCCTCTTTCGGCAGCGCTCAGTTCAATGATCCGCTTGCGCTGTTCTGCCGGGAACTGCGGTTTCTTGAACGGATTCTCGGACAGGAAAACCGTGACGTCATCGGCCAGCGCACGGGCCTCTTCTATCACCCACATATGGCCGTTCGTGATCGGGTCCAGCGTGCCTGAAAACGCGATTTTTTTCATCTGGCTCCCCATAGATCTAGATATCTCCGGTGCAGCGCTTCCACCTTTGCTTTCAATTCTTCGAGCGATCCGCTGTTGTCAATCATGTCATGTGCGTACTGTACTCGTTCTGCGCGGTCCAGCTGCAGCGCGAATATTTTGCCAATCTGCTCTACGCCCCAGGATGGATCTCGTGCGCGAACGCGCTCAAGTTGAAGTTCATGTGTTGCATCGATCACCAGCACACGATCAACCGGAATTTTCGCTTCGATAATAAGTGCGGATTCCCAAACCAGGTACGGTGCCCGCTGTTTCGCCGCCCATTGGCTCATCTGTCTGACAACGTACGGGCCAAGAATTGACTTCAAACGATCGTTGGCAACAGGATCGGCAAATACATTGCGCAGGCTTCCGCGGCTCAGGCGACCGTCTTCCGTTATTGCACCGGGGAAGGCAAGCGCAATCTCGGCCAGAGCAGGGTGGCCGGGTTGCTGATGAATTTCGCGCGCCACCATATCGGCGTCCAGGCAGGGCACGTGCATGCTTTGCAGTATTTTCCGGGCCGTGGATTTTCCACTGCCGATGCCGCCGGTCAAACCTACGATTTTCGGGATCATTGCTGTCATGTCGAATATGATGACCTGTATTTGCGCAAAATTCAGGCGGACGAGGCGCCGATCGTTTGTCCGTTCCAGCCGCCATCATAATAGCGGTCCGCAATTCTCGCGAACTCCCTCGCAGCGCACCTGTATTTGGTCAAGCGCTTTTATAATAGCGGCATGAATCTCCCGCCTCCTGAACCGCATCCGCAACCCCGGTCGCTGACTGACCTGTTCCTCTCCTTCACCGTCCTGGCGCTGCAAGGATTCGGCGGCGTGGTGGCGATCGTCCAGCGAGAAATGGTGGAACGAAAACGCTGGATGACCCAGGAAGAATTTGTCGAGGACTGGGCGGTCGCACAAGTCATGCCCGGGCCCAACGTGGTGAATCTGTCGATGATGATCGGCGGTCGCTACTTCGGGTTGCGCGGTGCATTGACGGCGGTTGCCGGCATGCTGACGTTACCGCTGATGCTGGTGTTGCTGCTGGCACTGGCCTATGCGCAGCATGCAGACCATCCCGGCGTGGCCGGCGCATTGCACGGCATGAGCGCGGTCGCAGCCGGCCTGATTGTAGCGACCGGACTCAAGCTGTTGGGCACATTGAAAAAGCATCCGCTCGGCATCCGGGCCTGCATTGCACTTGGCGGCGTGTGTTTCGTTTTCATCGCATTGCTGCGCTGGCCGCTGCTCTATGCACTGTTCGGCCTCGGCCTGGTGTCGTGCCTGCTTACCTACCGCAAGCTCAAGCCATGACCGACGCGCTGCTGCTCCAAATGACGTGGGCCGACTGGCTCAGCCTGTTTGCGCATTTCCTGTCGCTGTCGCTGCTCGCGATCGGCGGCGCGATCAGCACCGCGCCGGAGATGCACCGTTACCTGGTGGACCAGCAGCACTGGCTGACCGACGCACAGTTCAATGCATCGATTGCGATTGCGCAGGCGGCGCCGGGTCCGAATGTGCTGTTCATTGCGCTGATGGGGTGGCATGTCGGCGTTAACGCCGGCAGCCTTGCGTTCGCTCTGCTCGGCGTCCTGATCGCAATGCTCGGCATTCTATTGCCCAGCACGATGCTGACTTTCCTTGCCACCCGCTGGGCGCACCGGAATCGCGAGTTGCGTGCGGTTCGCGCGTTCAAGCAAGGCATGGGGCCGATCGTGATTGCGCTGCTGATCGCGACCGGCTGGATCATGGCCAGCACCAACAATCATCCGGCGACCGACTGGCCGCTGTGGCTCACCACCGTGGTGGCCGCCGTATTCGTCTGGAAAACCAGGATCCATTTGCTGTGGCTGCTCGGCGCCGGTGCATTGCTCGGATGGTTCGGGCTGGTGTAATTTATGTGTCCAGCTCCTTGTACCGCCGGAACACACCGTCATTATTGAACGGCAGGCGCCGCTTCGATTTCAGATAGCGTTTGATCCGCGGACGCGCTGCAACGCGATCATGAAGTGCGGCCAGCATCGGATAGCCGGGTTCCAGCCGTTTCATCGCACGTGGGAACGCGTAGCGCAAGCCGGCAATTACCTGGAACATCGACAGGTCCGCATAGGTCAGCGCATCGCCCGCGAGCCATGCATTGCCGCAGGGATTGCGCTCAAGCACCGCTTCGAAATAATCGAGAAATTTCGGTATCCGTGCCGCCGTAAAATCCGCCGACCTTCTCAATGCTTCCGGCTTCTGGTCTTTGTAGTAAAAGCCGCTCGCAATCGGATGGTGCGTATCGTGCGCCTCGGCCACCAGGTCGGCAATCGTCAACTGCAGCTGGTGCACCCACAGGCGCCCGGCATCGTGTTCCGGCACCAGCCCCAATCGCGGCCCGAGAAACAGCAGGATGTTCGATGTTTGCGCAATGATCTGTTCGCCGGCTTTCAGAAACGGCGGCGCAAATGGCGGAGTTGCAAGGTCGGCGCTTTCCAGCAATTCCAGCATGGCGGCCATACCCATGCCGCTGCGCTCGGAGCGGCGCGCGACGTCAACATAATCGGCGGCGCCTTCCTCCAATGCAAGCCGCACGAATTCGCCGCGGCCCTGTATGCCGGGCCAGTAATAAAGTTCGTAGCGCATGGATATGTCCTCCGGCATTTGAACCCAATATCAATTTCCCACACCGATCCGGTCCTAACGCACCCGTGTTACAGCATCGCGCCGCAGCGTGTTTCCGGAGTCCGGTGTAATCAGCACCCACGGCGCATTACTGGCAATCAAATCTGATCGGGATCGTAAAGCAAGAGTTCCGCTGATATGCGCGGTCCCCATCTTGATCACCGGCGGTTTCGGCGGTTTCAAGACAAGCATCCCGCAATTACTTCGGTAAAACTTCGACCGTTATTTCCTTGCTTCCGATGTAGTAGGGAACATGACCGTGATCGGCAAACAGCAGGCGCAACTTATGTTTGCCGGGCGGCAGGTCGAGTAAAGCCTCGGTTTCGCCCTTGCCGAAATGTTTGTAACGCTGGTTCAGGAATTCGCCCGGCTTATCGAATGGGATCGGCTTTTTTATATCAGCTGGAAGCGGCATATTGATCAGAATGTGATGATGCCCCGTTCCCTCGATTTTGCCTGCGCTGGCCGGCGAAACACCCATGCCGCTAACCGAAAACGCGACCCTGAATGGCGACTTCAACTTGTCGCCATCCTTGAGATTGACGAAGTAGGCGACTTTTTCACCGACTGGAAAAGGTCTGGTGCGATCGAGCGCGCTGATGCTGCTGATGACCGATTCGGTATTGATAGCAGGTTCGATCTTTTTGGTCGAGGCTATTGCTGCAGTTGTCACGTTGGCGGAATCGGCCGATGCGCCGGCCGCACTCACCACGGAGCATGCACCCGCCATCGCTAGCGCGACAAGAAAAACAACCGACCCTGAAATGTCGCGCCCATTTGTTTTGTTCGTATTCATATTTTGCCAATAATTCGTTAAAAAAATAGCAAGGATACATTTTTTCCGAACAATGGATATTTTCAGTAAGAGCGGCTAACGGTCTCGTTGCGTTTTCCGCGGGAAAAGCACTCTTTATCGCTGGTCATGAGAATCAAAACATCCCGAACAACTTCAACGCAAGCGGCAGCAATAACGCAGTCAGCACGCCCGACACGCCCATCGCCAATCCGGAAAACGCGCCCATTTCCGCGCTGACCTGGAATGCGCGCGCGGTACCGATGCCGTGCGCCGTGACGCCCAGCGCAAAGCCGCGAATGCCGTGGTCGCTGATCTTCAGCAAGTTCAGGATGCCGCGCGCCAGCGTGGCGCCGAGAATGCCGGTACTGATGACCAGCACCGCCGTCAGCGACGGCAAACCTCCGGTTTTCTCCGCGATGCCCATCGCAATAGGCGTGGTCACTGACTTGGGCGCAATCGAAAGGATGGTGGCGGGCGACGCGCCCAGCAGCCACGCGATTCCCATTGCTGTCGCAATTGCTGCCGCGCTGCCCAGCACAACCCCGGCCGACAATGCGAACCAGTTGCGTTTCAATTTTTCGAGGTTCTGATACAGCGGGATGGCCAGCGCCACGGTGGCCGGGCCGAGCAGGAAATGCACGAACTGGGCGCCGTCGAAGTATGCGCGATAAGGCGTATTGGTAACGACCAGGACCAGCACCAGAATAGCGACCGCAATTGCAACCGGATTGGCCAGCGGATTGAATTTTGTGCGCGCATAGATTGTATACGCGAGCTGGTAGGCGAGCAGCGTTGCCGTCAAACCCAGCAGCGGCGACGCCGACAGATAGACCCAGATTTCATTGAGCTCCGGCTTCATTTCTGCAGCCACTTTACGACGAGCGCGGTGACCGCGATCGATACGATCGTGCTGGCAAGCAGCGCCGTCACGATCGGCAGCCATTCGGCGGCAACCCGCTGCGCATGGACCATGATGCCGACGCCGGCGGGAATGAACAGCAGCGAAAGATGCTTGAGCAGTTCCAGCGATACCGGCGCGAGCGCCTGTGCCGCATTCTTCTTGACCATCAAGTAGACGAACAGCAGCACCATGCCGATGACCGGGCCCGGAACCGGCAACGAAAACGCGTATGCCAATCCTTCACCGATGGTCTGAAACACCAGCAAAGTCGCAAGAGTATTGATCATTTTGACGGCCCCGAAAATGGTTCGCAATGAATGGTGTTAAACCGGTGCAATGTGTCCGATTGACCCGACCTTCTCATGCAAATCAGCTCCGCGACCGTGGAGTTTGAAGAATATGGATATGACGACGGAGATTGCCAGGACACCCTAATGCGGCTGCCGCGGCATTTGATGGCTGAACAGATCTCGAATGCCGGCGGCAGGCTTAGTTATGGTACTACGGCAGCCATGGATGCAACCGTATCCGCGAAGGAGCCGGGAAAAATCCAGGCGCTGTTTGCAGCCTGAACCTGAAAGCCTGTGTTTCCGTTTACTTCTCTGCCAAACGGTCCAACTCTTTTTTCAGCTTTTCAGGCACGTCATAGCGCGGGTAGCTTTTTCGGAATTGTTTCCATTCGTCCAGCGCGTCGCGTCGCAAGTCCGCCTTCAGCAATTCTTCGATCAATGCCAGCCAGGGTTTGGCCGGATGTTTTGCGCCCGGCTCGGTCTGGCTCTGACCGGCTCGCGGCGCAGCCGTACGCGGGGCAACCGCGGTGGCTGCAGGCGCCGGCGACATCATCATCCGCTCCTGCACATCTGGGCTATCTGCCTGCGCGATCTGAACCGGAGGAGCCGCTGCCGCGGCCGGGGCGTCAGTAGCGGCGGCGGAATGTATCTCGCGCGTCTCTTGATCCGGAATTTCAGCTTGGGCGATCGCGACCGGTGGTGCAATCGAACGTACGGCAGAGCGTGCCACCGGCTGCCGCGCTTGCCGTTCGCGCGCAAACGGATTGCCAGCGGATGCAGGTTCGGTATCGGAAGATGCATCCGGTTGCGGCGGTGCAATTGGTTTTGGTTCAGCGCGCGGTTCGACGATCGGTTCAGCCCGCGATTCGAAAACCGGTGTCTGTTCCTGCGGTGCCTGTGCGATCTGCAGCGGTGCGTCGATCGCAGCCTGTCCCTGCCACTGAAGCGCAACCAGCACGGCCACCAGCAAGCTTGCGGCAAGCCCGATCGGCATTTGCCAACGGCGAAGAAATGCCGGCCGGACATGCGCCGTTCCCGGCATGGCGGCATCGTTCGCGGCGCCGTTCGCTGAATCGTGCGATTCATTGCGCGACAGCCGGACGGAGCGGGACAGATTGCTTTCGGCTTCTGCCAGGATCGCGGCGTCGAGTGCGGCCGATGGCGCCGGTTGTGCGAGCGCCTGCAGGCGTTGCGCCAGCTCGCCTTCGCGCTTCAGGAAAAGATCGAACTCGATGTCGTCCCGCGGGTTGTGGTCATGTGAAGTCACGCGTCTGCCTCCTGTACCGTGACGTCGCAAAGTTTTTGGCGCAGCTTGCGCATTGCATAGCGCAGCCGGCTCTTTACCGTTTCAGCCGGCACTCCGGTCATCACCGCAATTTCTTCCAGGCTCATGCCGTTGAACTGTTGCATGATGAGCGCTTCGCGCTGTTCGCCGGGCAAGCTGCGGATTGCCGCATGTAAATCGGCGGCCTGTTGTTTTTCATCGAGCGCGGATTCAGGCGATACGCCATCCTGTCTCTGATCGGCCAGGTGTTCGAATGTGCTTGCGTCATCATCGTCGCCCGTTCCCATATCGCTCGCCAACAGATCCTGATGCTGTCGCAACAGGTCGATGAGACGGTTACGCGCGATTTGATACAGGTAGGTACGAAAGCCCGATTGCACCTGATAACGCTCCCGTGCGCCGTGCAGGCTGGCCCAGGTATCTTGCGCAATTTCGTCGACCCAGTCCTTGCGCGGCGAACGCCAGTAAATGAATTGGTACAAGCCCCGGCTGTGACGTTGATAGAGTTCCTTGAACGACGCCAGATCGCCGTCCCGGTAACGTTCCATCAACATTTCGTCGGACCAAGTTTTATCCATGCGGCAAGTGTAGCGGAGATGGCCCGAACCGCCAATCTTGCTGCGTATCCGTATGCATGAAACGCACAACAGTGCATGCCGGGGTTAGATTCTCTGGATATGGCCCGGCCGGGCGCTGGCAAGGATTGATAAAATCGCAGCACTGACAATCGAAGCACTAACCCGATCCCGCGTTTACGTCCGTTCAACATTCTTTCTGCCACGGCCATGCGCCAAATTTGAATCGGCAACGCGGCATGCCGAACCCTTGTGATTTGCGAATACCGCCCTTTGTCGACGGGGAAGCGTGGATAATGCAGGCAGTGTGCCCGGGACGCGTAACGACAGTTGCGCATTTTCCAAACGATCGATCATGTGAATATGGAAGATTTGCATAAAACCTTTTTTGCCGGCCTGATGGAAGACGGCGCCGCGCTTGCCGACGCGCTGAAGGATGCCAGGAGCGTATTCGTTGAAGCGGGAAGGCCGGACGCGGTTGACTGGATAGATCGCGAGCTGGCCGGATACAAGAAGGGAGACACCGTTCTCCGGTATCGCTGGCTGCCTGCGGTTACGATGGCAACCATCTCGAATGACCATGAAACTATTGAAAACCATGTTCTGCTGCCCGGACCGCAGACCGGTGATAACGAAAAATGCGTGGTGCACGCCGCCATTTCCTCACTGACGGAAATTCCGGGGTTGCGCGAAGCGATCCAGCGTGGCGACGATTTTTTCGTATCAGGCATCCATCCTGAACAATATGTTCTGTACAGCAGAATATTGTCAGGCGCCAAGCCGGGATACCGCGTCACTCGTGCCTGGCACCAGGTCTCGTTCGATGAAGTGCGCACGATAATTCCCGCGGTTCGCGCATGGCTGCAAACACTGGTCGACGGACGCGACAGGAAGCCATCGTGGTGGTAGATACCGGAGGCAGCTGCAATCGCGGACATCGTATTCGCATTGCGTCGTTTGCCGTCTATAAACCTGCTTCAGCATCATGAAAAACCGGCATCGGGAACGCTTGCGTATCGCCGCAAAACTATTTCACCGGCACAAACGCGGCAGCCGCTTCGAACACGGAATCATCGCCCCGTATGCGTTCGATAATCCCGATCCGGACCGGCTGACCTGGTGGAATGACGCCGTCTTCATCGTGAATGATTACCGCGTGATGCTGTCATGGATCCATCCGCGCTACGCCTACGACAAAATGGTGCGAGACGAAGTCGAACGGTGCATGCCGCAAGCCGAGCCGGCGGCATTCACCATAGCGCAACTGACAACGAAAGTCGGGCGTTCGCGCCGCAATAAGCCGCAGGGATCCCGGGTCGATCTGTCCGGCGCCGGGCAAGCCGAAGCACGGGAGACACTGCGCCGGCGGCTGAGTCGCGCAGCGGATTTCCGGATTGCGCCTTTCATGCGTTCGAGCTGGACACCGATGCACCGGCTGGTCGAGTTATGCGCGCCGGTCGAAATCCGGAGCAGGAACGATCTGGTTGCGCTCACAGTTCTTGCCCGGCGCCTGCTGAAACGCGAAGTGTCGCTGGATGAAGCGTTTCCAGCCTATGCATATACCCGCGACGACTGGCTCGCCGAAACTGCGGATTGAATGACGATCGAGGCGGCGCATCTCGCACGGCAGCGGCTCGATGTAACGAGATCGCCGGCGGCAGCCAACGCTTGCAGCGTGAACCACGCCGTGCCAGTTTCGCCGGCGCCTCGTACTTAATCCCTTGTATTTAACCCTCTGTGCCAGTCGACACCGTTTCATCCTTGCAAGCGTCACTTTGGAAAACTGGGCGCGCCAAGTTCTTGCCCATAGTTTGCAGAGATAGCGCAAGCCCGGTGTGCCGCGAGCGTTATCGTCTCGCTCAGGAGGAATCCCCATGTTCTGGCTCCGCATTGTTCCGCTTTTGATCCTATTCGCGTCGATCGCGCATGCCTCTGGCGGCAAGGATCTCGCCGCCTTCAGGCAATGCGTGGTCCAGGCCAGCGCACTTGAAAGCGACCTGGCCGAATACAAGCGCCACAAAATCTTGCTCTCGGCCGGCGTGTCCGGCTATGCCCATTCCGACGTCAACGCAATGGGCAAAAAGCTTCGGCGCAAAACAATCGCTTTCAACAGCGGCTGCGGCAACCGACGCTTTGACATTTCACCGCAGAATGGCAAAGGAATATGCGCGCATCCAGCCTACCAAAGCGCCTGGTGCGACGGGTTCGACTGGTCAAGCCGATAAAGTAGACGAGTACATTTCAAGTGCAGCCACGATCAAGCAGCCGGAGTCCATCGATGCCGATATCCACTTTCACTTCGACACGCCGTCGCCGCTGCTTTCACCAGATACTCAAAGCAATCGGCATCATGCTGGCCGTTCTGATGTCGGCTGCTCTTGTCGTTTTCCTGATCAACCGCTTCGACGAACCGCTGGATCGCTCCGCGCAAGCGTGGCTGGATTATCCGGGCCTTGCCGCGCCGGACGGCCGGAATGGCTATCATGCGTTGCTGGCATTCGATGCACGAAATGAAAACGCGGTCGCGCTTGCCGGCGCGATGGTACGAGCCCATCATGCGATCCTGGCCGATGCCCGCAAAAAGCGGCAGGACAAATTGGATCGCTACCGCGAAATACGCGCGACCCTGCTCGATCCGGTGCCTGCCTACCTGCCAAAACTGGCCGATTGCAAGCAGGACTGCCATAACTATCTGGCGGAATGGCCGGCACCGCTGGAAACATATTCCGTTGTCAATGCCGGCTTGCTTGAACGCTATGACGCAATGCTCGACTTTCCCGCTTATGCAGAAGACATGCCGATCGACGCGGAAGCCTTGTCGCCGAATTTCGGGCTCGCTTCAAGGATCGGTCTTCTGCATCTGGGAAAATCGGTGCACGCACTGCAAAGAGGCGATGCGCAAACAGCCTACAAGGCGTGGGCGCGCCACCACCGATTCTGGCAAATGGCCGCGGCCGGATCGGTCAGCCTGAATGGTTTTCTGAAAGCGGTCGCGCAAATCGAACGCAGCCAGGCGCTTCTGGCGGATATGCTCGACGCGCATCCGAAGAGTCGTGCGATTGCTCGCCGCCACGTACTGCCGGTGCTGGCGGAGCGGCCGAAACTGGCGCCGATGCTTGCACGCAGCCTGGTTCATCGGTTCCAGCTTCACGCGTTCGCGATCAATGACTGGTTCAGCAGTTATACGCTGCGCGACATCGTTACGCTGGGATTACTCGATGATTATTCTGCGGAACCGCTCGAGCGTCTTGAGCTGCTTTTTTATCAACCGAATGCAACGCTGAACCGGCTGCACCGTTTTTATCGAAACAGCATGGCGCAACACGGCATGGTACTTGGCGAGCGGGTCATCGAGGCCGATGAGCAAGCCGGCGCCGCATGTGATGTCGAATCCGGATGGTCGCGGCTGGTCAATCCGACCGGCAAACAAATTGCATGTCCGGTTTCACTCGACGTTCGCGCAATGCATGAACGCATTGCCAAAGTTGCCATCAAGGCAGATGAGCTGGAACAACAGCTTCGCTCCCTGCGCTGAATCAACACGCATTACACAGGCATATCTCCAATAGGACTTTGGTCGCTGCAGCTTGCATCGAAACAGCTTGCCTGTACTGGAACCGCGCGCCACGATTATCATTCGGCTTGTGTCGAAACGAGGCATCGACCACAATTCAAGGCCTTTGCGGAGGACGTCAAGCGTGAGCTTCTATGAAGATAAAATCCTGCCGTACCTGATTCACGTCGCCTGTTCGCAACGGCCGATAATGGATCTGCGGGAAAAAGTGGTTCGGCTTGCGCGCGGGCGGGTGCTCGAAGTCGGCATCGGCACCGGCATCAATCTCCCGCTCTATGACCCGCAAAAGGTTGAATTCGTATGGGGTCTTGAACCGTCGGCCTCGATGAGGCGGAAGGCGCGGCACAATGCAGACAGGTCTCCGGTCCCGGTAACATGGCTCGACCTTCCCGGTGAACAGATTCCATTGGAGGATGAAAGCGTCGACACCGTGTTGCTGACCTTCACCTTGTGCACGATTCCCGACTGGCGCCTGGCACTGCGCCAGATGCACCGCGTATTGAAACATGATGGCCGCCTGGTGTTCTGCGAACATGGGCGCGCGCCGGACATGGCGGTAAGCAAGTGGCAGGACCGGCTCACGCCGGTATGGAAACCACTTGCCGGCGGCTGCCACCTGAATCGCCCGATTCGGCACTATATCGAGCAAGGCGGCTTCGCCATCGAAGAAATTGAAAATCTTTACATTGACAATGCACCACGCTTTGCCGGATACGTTTCTTACGGACGCGCCGTCAAGAAGACCGGCGGCAAGTAGCGGTCACCGGCACGCATCAGCCCGCTGAAGCATAGTCGGAAATAACGCGCCGGCACCTGCAATCGCGCCGATTTGCAATTGAAATTTCGTCGCGAATTTCCGGTCGCAAATTAACCGCAGTTCCCGGAACACCTCGACACACTCATTGTCTGACGCATTGATCGGGCAATGCACCACCGTGCATCCCGCAATCTCAACAGACAGATGATGTAGTGCAAAGATGGCTCTTGTGACAATTACCGAAGCAGCGAAGCTGGTGCGCCGCTCACGTCGAACGCTGTACCGGGATATTGACAAGGGGCGTCTCAGCAAGACCGTGACGCATGACGGTGCGACCGTAATCGATACGTCGGAGCTGTTGCGCGTGTATGGCGCGCTGACTAACGAAGAACACGCACCGCCGCGAACCTCGGGCCATTCGGAGGTCGACGATTTCGAAGAACTGGTTGAGGCATGGGAATATCCGCAGCCGCCGATGCCGAGCGGCACCGGCACCACGTCGGAAAAAGCCCAGCTCCACATCCTGGAAGAAAGAATCAAATCACTCGAACACGTGCTGGCACTGGAGTCGACGTTGCGAAAAGTGAAAGACGAGGTCACCAATGAATTGCGCGCACGACTAGAAGACAAGGAAAGAGTGATCAAGATACTGGAGAATAAAGTTTTTCTGCTCGACTATAACGAATCTGCGGAAAACTATTTTCCAAAAAAACCGAAGAGCCTTTTGGCGAAACTGTTCAATATGAAATAGTGGACGCGTCGGCCGCGAACAGCCGATGCCCGCTGTTCAGGTTTGAACATCGTTCCGTTGTTGCGGCAGGGCAGGTCGAGGAAGCGGGTCGGCGCCAGGCATTCGGCACATAACGAAAACCCGGATCTTGCTGTTTCAAGAGCCGGGCTTTTCGATTCATCCGATATCGAACACGCGCAACCACCTGTCGCATTTCGATTTCAACCCAATTACTGCCGACCTGACTCGATCAGCAATTTCCCTTTTTTGCCTGGCCTGGTGGACAGAAGTGGCCGTCGCGATCGCGATGATCATCGCGCTGCTTTTTGTGCTGATCCTTCCGCTGATCCTTGTGCTTTTTTTCGTACTTGGCTTTCTTCCATCCACCTTCCCGGAAGCGCCATTTATCGCCATCGCGATGCCACTCCGGCTGCTCGTATCGATGGCCATCGCGGGCTTGCTCCCAGCGGCCTTCAATCCAGATGTGCTTGTGGCCATTCCAGTTCCAGAAACCCGGCGCCCAGATAAAGCCGATTCGCGGCGGTGGAGGCGCCTCGATGATGATGGCGGGCGGCGCAATCGGAACAATAATGTTGACGTTCACGCCCGCAGACGCGTGAACCGGCGCAAACGCGGCCGTGCTGATGGCAATGACCGCCGCAACGTGGAGAATGCATTTCATGGTGGCCTTGATAGAGAGTTGTACCAATCTGACTATACAGCGGGCATTGCCGAAATGCACTGAATGACGCATCTGATTACACTTTTGCCACACGATTAAGGGTGCAAGAACATGGTGCGCCGATTCAGTTATGCTTGCGACAATGCCAGCAAAGGCAAGCCATGAAAGAACGACAATGGACATCACGATTTATCACAATCCTCAATGCAGCACCTCGCGCAATACTTTGGCAATGATCCGCGATGCCGGATTTGAGCCGCACATCATCGACTATCGCAACGATCCGCCGGATCGCGAAAAACTGAATGAATTGATTTCGAAGGCCGGATTGACGGTCCGGGCGGCCATGCGAGAAAAAGATGCGCTTTTTCATGAACTGGGGCTGGATAATCCGGCGCTGTCGAACCACGATTTGATCGATGCCTTGCTGGCACATCCCGCACTGCTCAATCGCCCGTTCGTGCAAACGCCGAAAGGCGTGCGGCTATGCCGACCGGTGGAGCGCGTTCTCGAAGTTCTGCCTAATTGATCGGGAACGAATAAAGTTAAAACCCGATCCCCTCACTTGCAGTGAGGCAGTGGCTTGCAAACCACTGCCGTTGTGCAGGCGTGGGGCAATGCCCCACGAAATCCCCGCTCCATTCCCGGCCCGAAAAATCAATCCTTTTCGGGCCGGATCAATAGACCAGAATAAGTTTTCACCGATAAACATGCACGCACGATGCGAACCTGGGCACGCATCGGGCGGACGCAAAATGTTTCTATCGCTTATTTGGAGCCGATATCACCACAAGACTTGCCGTCAGGGACACAACCCATCTATTATTGGACGGTGAAGCAAAGGTGAAGAAATGGCAACGCATATTCTGGCACTCGACATTGCAGGAAATCCGTTCGACTGGATCCCTCCGCAGGAAGCGGTGCTTTACTATGCCACCGGCAAAGTAGCCTGGGAGCTCGGCGAACGCGAAGTGATTTTCCGCGGCGGTTTTTCGTGCCTCGGCGTGCAGTCACGCATCACGGTAAAACCGATCATCGCGGTAGCCGGCAGCGAAATCATGGCGCGCATGTTGCGCAAGGAACTGCCGCTTGGACAGCAGAACCACTTGCTGTTCAAACGCGACCGCTATACCTGCGCCTATTGCGGCGATTGCCTGACGCACAAGGAACTGTCGCGCGACCACATCTTGCCGCAGTCGCGCGGCGGCAGGGACACCTGGATGAATTGCGTCACCGCATGCAAGACGTGCAACCAGCAAAAGGGCAACAAGCTGGTCCATCATTTTCGCCCGCTGCTGTATGTGCCATACGTACCATGCCGCGCCGAACATTACCTGTTAAGCGGCAGAAACGTGCTGGCGGACCAGCATGATTATCTGTCCGCACGTTTGCCGAAGCACAGTCGCTTGCTGTAAAAAAGTCCATGCGGCAATCGATCTGCGATCAATCGGCGCACACGGACCGACGCAAATTAGCAACAAAAAAATCCCTGCATTGATGAATCGTTTGACGCGAAAATTTGTCTGACGCAGAATCGCACCTCGTCAAATTTGATCAACCCTATTCTTCAGGAAAGGAACGAACATGCCACGTACGGCTGCCAGTAATTTGACACATAAATAGCCCCGTGCATGACTGCCCGGGGACTTCGGCACTTGTTGCCGACCCCGAGCCGGTCGTTCCGATTCATGAACCCCGGCGAGGAGACTCGCCGGGGTTTTGCTTTTCCGGGATTGGTATTGATCAACCCGCAGCAAACGTACCGGCATAACGATCATTCAGAGAGAAATGCCATGCCTATCAAACAGACACTGCGCAAGGGGCTGGTCCCCGTGCATATTTTTACCGACGATATCCAGCATGAAGCGCTGCAGCAGCTGATCAATATCTCCACGCTGCCGATCGTCCATCCGCATGTCGCGGCAATGCCGGATGTCCATCTCGGCATCGGCGCGACAGTGGGCAGCGTGATCCCGACTCGCGCCGCAGTCATCCCGGCCGCCGTCGGCGTCGATATCGGCTGCGGCATGAACGCAGAGCGTACCACGCTCACTGCAAGCCAGTTGCCCGACAACCTGGCGCGGCTGCGCAGTGCGATCGAGGCGTCGATTCCGGTCGGCTTCGAGCAACATGAATTCAACAAAGTGCGCGGATCAGCGCATGCGCGCGTGGGCCGCCCGCTCAACGACCGTCTCGACCGCATTGTCGCAAAACATAAGGGCATCATGAAGATGCAAAACAGGTTTGCGCAAACCTGGATCTGCCAGATCGGCACGTTGGGCGGCGGCAATCACTTCATTGAAATCTGTCTCGATGAAGAACAGCGCGTCTGGATCATGCTGCATTCGGGTTCGCGCGGCATCGGCAATGTGATCGGCCGCTATTTCATTTCCGCCGCACGAAAGGACATGGAGCGGCACAATGTCAATCTGCCGGACAAGAACCTGTCCTACTTCAGCGAAGGTTCGGAATGGTTCGACGATTACGTGGAAGCAGTGGAATGGGCGCAGGATTATGCGCTGATCAACCGGCGCGAAATGATGCGGCGCGCAGTCGATGTGCTGACGCAGCAGCTACCTGCGTTCAAGCTGGACGGCGAAGCGATCAACTGCCATCACAACTACGTAGCGCGTGAAACGCATGCGAATGAACGGCTGTTCATCACCCGCAAAGGCGCGATCTCGGCACGCGACGGCGAGCTGGGCATCATTCCCGGCAGCATGGGCGCGAAGAGCTATATCGTGCGCGGCAAGGGCAACCCGGATTCATTTTGCTCGTGCTCGCACGGCGCGGGGCGGCGCATGAGCCGCTCCGAAGCCAAGCAGCGTTTCAACCGCTTCGACCTGGCCGATCAGACCACGGGTATCGAATGCCGCAAGGATGGCGGCGTCATCGATGAAATCCCCGCTGCGTACAAGGATATCGATCAGGTGATGGCGCACCAGACCGATCTGGTGGACGTGGTGCATACGTTGCGCCAGGTGATTTGCGTGAAAGGATAGAAAATGAAAGTCACTGTCAAAGTACCGAAGCCGCGCAACCCTCTGGTGGTGCCGGCGAGAAACCGCAAGGCCGGCGCGCATGCATCGCATAATCCGGCACGTCGCTTGCGCCGACTTGAAAAGCACCATTTGCGTCTGGCGCTTTCGGGGCGCAAGACGGATGGAGGTGGCGATGCGTGACGATATGTTTAAGGTGATTGTCGAATGACCGCGGCCGGTAAACAACCTCGACTAGAACCGACGCGGTCGGCCAACCGCGACGAGACTTTAGGATTTAACTCCCCTCGCCCGCAGGCGGGAGAGGGGTCGGGGGTGAGGGAGTTTGCAAACCTGCGGTTCCGTCAAACACCCTCACTTGCAGCACTTTGAGAGAGATTCAACGAACCTGGCTATTGCAATCACCCTCACTTGCAGTGCGCATGTCCGCTTGCAAGCGGACATCGTTACGCAGGCGTGGCGCATGCGCCAAGAAATCCCTGCTCCACCCCCAACCCTCTCCCGCCTGCGGGAGAGGGAGCACAAAAGTGCCCAACCTCAAGCGTTCGCCTTCACCTTCAAGCGCCATGCATGCAGCAGCGGCTCGGTATATCCGCTCGGCTGCTCCAGCCCCTTCATCACCAGGTCGCGTGCAGCGCGGAATGCATACGATGCTTCGAAGTCGGGTGCCATCGGCTTGTAGAACGGATCGCCGGCGTTCTGGCCGTCGACGACCTTGGCCATGCGCTTCAGGGTTTCCGTTACCTGCGCCTCGCTGACGACGCCATGCAGCAGCCAGTTCGCGATGTGCTGGCTGGAGATGCGCAGCGTGGCGCGGTCTTCCATCAGGCCGACGTTGTGGATATCGGGCACCTTCGAGCAGCCCACACCCTGATCGATCCAGCGCACGACATAGCCGAGGATGCCCTGCGCGTTGTTGTCGAGTTCCTGCTGGATCTCGGCGCCGGTCCACTTGGCTTCCGCGACCACCGGAATCTGCACCAGGTCGTTGAGCAGGTTTTCGATTTCGGTCTTGGCGTCGATCTTTTCCAGCTCTTGCTGGATCTGCGCAACATTCACCTGGTGATAGTGCAGCGCATGCAGGGTAGCGGCGGTCGGCGACGGCACCCATGCGGTGTTGGCGCCGGCCTTAGGATGCCCGATTTTCTGTTCCATCATCGCCGCCATCAGGTCGGGCATCGCCCACATGCCCTTGCCGATCTGTGCGCGGCCGCGCAGCCCGCATGACAGTCCTACCAGTACATTGCTGCGCTCGTATGCGGTGAGCCACTTGCTGGTTTTCATGTCGCCCTTGCGCATCATCGGACCGGCCTGCATCGCGGTGTGCATTTCGTCGCCGGTGCGGTCCAGGAAGCCGGTGTTGATGAAGGCGACGCGTCCGCTCGCCTCCTTGAGGCAGGCCTTCAGGTTGACGCTGGTGCGGCGCTCTTCATCCATGATGCCGAGCTTGACCGTGTTGGTCGGGAGTCCGTACAGCGCTTCGACGCGGCTGAACAGTTCATTCGCGAACGCGACTTCGGCCGGACCATGCATCTTCGGTTTGACGATGTAGACCGAGCCGGTGCGCGAGTTGCCGATCGCCTGATTCTGGTGGCGCTTCAGATCATGCAGCGCAATCGCGACGGTGACGACCGCATCCAGAATACCTTCCGGGATTTCCTTGCCGTCGCCGTACAGGATCGCAGGATTGGTCATCAGGTGACCGACATTGCGCAGGAACAGCAGCGAGCGTCCATGCAGCGTGATCACGCCATCCTTCGCGCCTTCGGCACCGGCGGCCGCGGTGTAGCGGCGGTCCTGGTTCAGGCTGCGCGTGAAGGTCTTGCCGCCCTTGGTGACGCTTTCGGCCAGCGTGGCCTTGAGAATGCCGAGCCAGTTTTCATAGGCCAGCACCTTGTCTTCGGCATCCACCACCGCGACCGAATCTTCCAGGTCGAGAATCGTCGACAGCGCCGCTTCGACCACCAGGTCGGCAACACCGGCCGCATCGTCCTGGCCAATCGGCGTGTTGCGGTCGATGATGATATCGATATGCAGGCCGTTATTCTTGAGCAGCACCGAGGTCGGTGCGTCGGCGTCGCCCTGATAGCCAATGAATTTCGTATCTTCCTTCAGGACGGTGGCAGTGCCATCCTTCAGCGCCACGGTGAGTTTTCCGCCGGCGACCTTGTACGCGGTTGCATCGCGGTGCGACCCTTTTGCCAGCGGTGCCGCCTGGTCGAGGAAGTTGCGGGCGAATGCAATCACCTTTTCCCCGCGCACCGGGTTGTAGCTCTCGCCGTTGGCGCCGGCCTTGGTCGCGCCGTCCGCTTCGGGAATCGCGTCGGTGCCGTACAGTGCGTCGTACAGCGAACCCCAGCGCGCATTTGCCGCATTCAGCGCATAGCGCGCGTTGAGAATGGGCACCACCAGCTGCGGACCGGCCTGCAATGCGAGTTCCGCATCGACATTGGTAGTCGTGACGGTGAAGTCGTCCGGCCGCGGCACCAGGTAGCCGATTGACTGGAGAAACTTCTGATATGCGCCGACATCGCGGATCGGACCGGGGTTGGCGCGATGCCATTTGTCGAGTTCGGCCTGCAAGCGGTCGCGCTCGGCCAGCAATGCCGCATTCTTCGGTGCCAGATCGCTGACGATCGCATCGAAGCCTTTCCAGAAACTTGCGCTATCGATGCCGGTGCCCGGCAGCACGTTGTCTTCGATGAAGCGGTGCAGGACAGTGGCGACTTGAAGCTGGTGGCAGGCGGTACGTGCAGTCATGGTGAAAGCTCCTTGGATGGTGAGTGTTTGTGAATGCTTGTTATGGGGTTTTATAGAAATAGAACACGGTCAGCACGCAGCCGACCGTGATGATGAAGCTGCGCAGCCAGAGCGGCGGGATCTTGCGCGCGACCGATGCGCCGATGTAGCCGCCCAGCGTTGCGGTGGCCAGCATTACCAAGGTGTGCGGCCAGCTGACCGCGCCGGCGATCACGAAGGTCAGCACCGTCACGCTGTAGATCACGGCCGACAGCAGGTTCTTGATCGCATTGATTTCATGTACGTCGTCGTGCCCGGACATCGCAAGGCTGGCCAGCATCATGATGCCCATGCCGGCGCCAAAGAAGCCGCCGTAGACCGAGACCACTGCATGCCCTGCCAGCGCGCCCGGAGTGTTGCGCGGCTTTACCGCCTTGGCACCGCGCAACAGCATGCCCAGCCTGCCGGAAAATGCGAACAGCACCGTGGCAAACAGCAACAACCACGGAATCAGTTGCCCGAATGTCGCATCCCTGGTCGACAACAGCAGCAAGCCGCCGCCGACGCCGCCGACAAAGGAAACGATACCCATCGGGATCAGATAGCGCTTGTAGCGCGCGAGTTCCTTGCGATACGCCCATGCCCCGGACAGGCTGGCCGGCCACAGTGCCACCGAGTTGCTGGCGTTCGCCGCCACCGGAGGTACACCGGCCGCGAGCAGCGCCGGAAAGGAAAAGAAGGTGCCGCCCCCGGCCACCGAATTGAGCGCGCCGGCCAGGAACGCGGCGCCGGCGACGATCGCGATCTCGAACAAACCCATTACGCAACTCCCGGCATGTGCGCGTCTTGCACATGGCTGAGCAGTGCAGTCATGTCGCGCCCGGTCGCGTCCGGCGTCACGCCCAGTTCTTCCAGCGGTGCGTCGGCACGATTGATCCAGAATGTCTTGTAGCCGAACCATCCGGCGCCGCACACGTCCCAGCAGTTGCTGGACACGAAAAGTATGTCGCGCGCGGCGACGCCCAATACGTCAGGGCCGAGCTGGTAGGCTTCCGGCGCGGTCTTGAATTTTTTGACGGCATCCACCGACAATATGTGGTTGAACACGCCGTGCATGCCGGCGGCCTGGACCACGGCATCGAGCATGTCCGGATTGCCGTTGGACAGGATCGCGGTCTTCAGGCCCAGCGCTTTCAGTTCTTTCAGCACCGGGAGGTTTTCCGGAAACGCCGGCAATTTCGCGTACTGCCCCATCAGCGAATTTTGCGCGTCCAGCGTCAAATCGAGCTTGAGCTTACGGCATGAAAACACCAGCGCATCCTGCGTCACTTCCCAGAACGGCTTGTAGGTGCTGCACATGGTGCGCAGGCGCGTGTACTCGATCTGTCGATCACGCCAGATTTGGGCGAGAGCCGCGCCCTTGCCGGGAAACAGCCGCTCGGCAAGCGCGCCGATCGAATACACATCGAACAGGGTGCCGTAAGCGTCGAAAATAATGGCCCGGATTGGCATGGGAAGCGGTGTCGGTTTCAATGGGAGAATGCAAAGTATATTTGATCTAATAACTAACAGCTGCACCGTTTTGTCATTTGATTAGTGCGTTTTAGTAACAAATTGGCGTGTGCCAGCCCGCCGATATCCAGGTCAAATGGAATGGCTTTTTGCGCATTGCCCTGTTGCCGCGCCGGACAGCAAGCAGTCAGCGGTTGCTGCGCCACGGACCGTTGGTGCGTGGATGCGATATGCGGAGCAATCGAAGCCGCCACTGGTCGAACCCGTGTTGCGACCGCCGCGCCATACCGTAAAAATACTGACGGTAGAAATACTGGTCCGGTTGACTGGCCGCCTTTTCGATCTAGTATCCAGCTACCAGCGGACATTATCGGATCGTCATTAAAAATTCGTTTTGTTCCTGGAACGCACGGCAACGACCGTCGCGTTGAAAAATTACAATAACCAGGAGATTAAACGATGGCCAGCATCTCGCTTCGCCGTGGACGACCTAGTCGCGCACGCGCATTTTTCACCACTGCCCTGACCGCTGCCTTGCTTGGCACCGCGCTGCAGGCGCAAGCAGCAATCACCCTGCCCGCATACAACATCGACGCCAGCGGCACTTCGGTATCCGGATTGTCGTCCGGCGGCTTCATGGCGGCACAGCTGCATGTCGCATTCTCGGAAACCTTCGCGGCCGGTGCCGGGATCGTGGCCGGCGGACCTTACTACTGCGCGCAAGGCAGCCTGATGACCGCGCTCGGCCCCTGCATGGCAGCCACCTCGACCAGCAAGCCGGCCACCTCGACGCTGATATCGACCACCAATAGCTGGGCCAATCAGGGCCTGATCGATCCGGTCGACAATCTCACCAATTCCAAGGTGTACCTGTTTTCCGGCAGCATCGACAGCACGGTAAAGCAACCGGTAATGAACGAGGCAGAGACGTACTACAAGAGCTTCGTCAACAATGCCAATATCTTTTACAAGAAGAATCTTGCGGCCGAACATGCGATGGTCACCGATTATTTCGGCAGCGGCTGCAGCGTCAAGGCGAGCCCCTACATCAACAACTGCAATTTCGACCTCGCCGGCGAAATGCTGAAGTGGATCTACGGACCGCTGAACGCAAAGAATACCGGCCCGCTCGGCGGCAGCTTCATCGAATTCAACCAGACCGACTTCATCGCCAACCCGGCTTCGCACGGCATGGCCAACACCGGCTGGCTGTACGTGCCGGCCAGTTGCGCTGCCAACCAGACCTGCAAGGTGCATGTGGCACTGCATGGTTGCCAGCAGGACCCGACCAAGGTTCAGGATAAATTTTACAAAAACACCGGCTACAACAAATGGGCCGACAGCAACAACATCGTCATCATGTATCCGCAGACCGCACCTAGCAGCAGCGGCAATCCGAACGGCTGCTGGGACTGGTGGGGTTACGACGATGCAAACTATGCAAAGAAAAGCGGCCGCCAGATGGCTGCGATCAAGGGCATGGTCGACCAGGTGTCGAGCGGCTACGTCGCATTGCCGGCGCCTTCCGGCCTGACTGTCACCGGCACCACCGACAATACGATTTCGCTGTCGTGGAATGCCGTGCCGGACGCGGCCGGCTACAACGTGTACCGGATGGGCACCAAGGTCAACGCCAGCCTGATTACCGGCACCGCATTCACCGATGCGGGGCTGGCACCAGGCACCAGCTACAGCTACACGGTCAAGGCCGCGACTTCGGGCGGCGCGGTCAGCGCGGACTCGAATACGGTGAGCGCCAGCACCACCGGCAATCCGCCGCCATTGGCGACGCCCACCGGCCTATCGGTAAGCGGCGTCACCGGCAGTTCCGTATCGCTCACATGGAACGCATCCAGCGGTGCGGCCGGATACAACGTGTATCGCAACGGCACCAGGATCACCGCCAGCCCGATCGCGTCGACCAGCTTCACCAACACCGGCCTGGCAGCCAGCACCACATACAGCTATGCGGTGTCGGCATACAGTTCGGGCCGTGAAAGCGCATTGTCGGGCAGCGTGAATGCCACCACCACATCCGGGTTCGTCTGCACGGCGACGACGGCCAGCAACTACCACCATGTACAGGCCGGACGCGCGTACTACAGCGGCGGTTATGCGCTGGCCAAAGGGTCCAATCAGAACATGGGGTTGTACAACGTCTACTACACCAACACGCTGGCGCAGACCTCGGCCGGTTATTACGTGATCGGCAACTGCCCGTAACGTGATCGATAAGTGCAGCCCGGGTCCGGCGTACCAACGTCGAACCCGGGCTGTTTTGTTTTGTGGAAGTCGTGTGACCGGCATAGAACGCGCAGGGCGGAAAAGCGCAGCGCCTTCCGCCGAATGAAGGCGTTGCTACGCTCCATTTGTTTGCAACCGACCTTCCTGTTGGGAGATTGACCTGCGATGGAAAATTCCGCGTGGCATGCGGCGCGAGGTGCGCTCATTCGGCGGAAGGCGCTGTGCTTTTCCGCCCTACGGACTGACCGACTTGGAGGCGATGCCCATTGTCAGACTCTGCAAGTTGCGTAGCGCCCGCTTTTAAAACTCCGACTGGAATCTGTCCATTATTCCGTCACTCGCTTTCCCGGATCCGCAAAAAACTCGCAAACTTCGGTAACCCGGTCGAGGTGAAACCGCGATAGCGATATGTGACTGTGCTGCCTACCGCCGGAGGATGGCGGCGCTGTGCATCGCTGAACCCGGTGCCGAGACGGAAGCGCCGGCCTTGCGGTGTCATTACAACCAGCGCTCCGAGCATGCCTTGATATTTGCCCTGTCCGGGTTTGTGAGCGACGACCAGCGCTTCGGCATCGTCGTGCGGTTTCAGTTTCAGCAAGACATCCGAACGCCCGGTTTGCCACGGCGCGTCGGCGCGATGCAGCATCAAGCCTTCC
The DNA here is from genome assembly GCA_036675035.1 of Oxalobacteraceae bacterium. Taxonomy (GTDB): domain Bacteria; phylum Pseudomonadota; class Gammaproteobacteria; order Burkholderiales; family Burkholderiaceae_D; genus MESE01. Next base: position 2,641 of record JAKFFO010000074.1, on the reverse strand, counting down.
CCACCTTCACGCACGACCTTCGCCAGCTTCAGTTTTAACGCCGGCTTGTCCTTCACCCGCAGCTGCGGCACGACCTGCAGCCATGGCAATGCCGCTTGTGCTGCGGTTGCCTGCAAGGTGGCGATGCGATCGCTGAAACTGCCCGCGCCGCCCGGCAATTCATAGACTTGGTAGGTAATGGTTTTCCATTCCGAATCCAGCGGCACATCCCGACGCACCGCTGCAGACAAGCGCTCAAAACTATCCCGCCCCATCCACAACTCGCCATCCAGCGGATGCGCAGGCAATGGCGCCGTGAACCAGGCCGGCGCGCGAATCGGTCTGCCGCTGCGAAAGCGCAGGTTTTTGCCATCCCACAAAGCGCGCACGCCATCCAGTTTTTCACTGACCAGGTAATCGGCGACGTCGTATTGTTCTGTATAAGTTTGTGCGAGCAGGACCGGCGGTGCGACAAGACTGGTCGCAGGGGCCGCATGGTCGGCCGCATGCACCGGTGCGCAAGGCGGCAACGCGCCGCTCAACAGCACCAGGGCAAGCAGGCAGTGCAACGGAAGGCGTGGGTGTGGCTTCATGTTGTAATTAAGTTAATGAAACGGATATTACTCCAGTTCATTATTCAGAAGCAGCACGGACAGGCATGGAGTCGCATCCGGAGGGCGAGCGCAAGAAATGGATACGGCGAAACAGAGGCTTCCTATTGCCGGATCGACATAAGCGGATCGAAGTCCCCACTGCCGGCAAGGAATGGCCTTTAGTCCAGTCAGCGCTTACTGTAAAGTAACGCCCATTCAATGCATAACCCCTGACCGCGAAGAACCCCGTTTCATGGCACTCAAGAAATCCGAGCTTTACTCTTCCCTCTGGTCCGGCTGCGACGAACTGCGCGGCGGCATGGACGCCAGCCAGTACAAGGATTACGTGCTGGTGCTGCTGTTTATCAAGTACATCAGCGACAAATACGCCGGCCAGCCGTTCGCACCGATCGCGATCCCCTCCGGCGCCAGCTTCAAGGACATGGTGGCGCTGAAAGGCAGCTCCGACATCGGCGACCAGATCAACAAGAAAATCATCGCGCCGCTGGCCAATGCCAACAAGCTGGCCGACCTGCCCGACTTCAACGATGCCGGCAAGCTCGGCAGCGGCAAGGAAATGGTCGAGCGGCTGACCAACCTGATCGCGATCTTTGAAAACCCGGCGCTCGACTTTTCGAAGAACCGCGCCGACGGCGACGACATCCTCGGCGACGCCTATGAATACCTGATGCGCCACTTCGCCACCGAAAGCGGCAAGAGCAAGGGCCAGTTCTACACGCCCGCCGAAGTCAGCCGCATCATCGCGCAAATCCTCGGCATCCGCGAAGCCAAGACCGGCCCCGACACCACCGCCTACGATCCGACCTGCGGCTCGGGATCGCTGCTGCTGAAGCTCGCTGACGAAGCCCGCACGCCGTTGACGCTGTACGGCCAGGAAAAAGACGCCGCCACCAGCAGCCTGGCGCGCATGAACATGATCCTGCACGACAACCCGATGGCCGATATCCGGCAGGGCAACACTTTGTCGGACCCCAAGTTCAAGGATGGCGAAGCCCTCAAGACCTTCGATTACGTGGTCGCCAATCCGCCGTTTTCCGACAAGCGCTGGAGCACCGGCCTCGATCCACTGCACGATCCGTACGAGCGCTTCCAGGCGATCGGCGTGCCGCCCGCCAAGCAGGGCGACTATGCCTACCTGCTGCACATCGTCCGCTCACTCAAAAGCACCGGCCGTGGCGCGTGCATCCTGCCGCACGGCGTACTGTTTCGCGGCAATGCGGAAGCCGACATCCGGCGCAACCTGGTGCGGCGCGGCTATATCAAAGGCATCATCGGCTTGCCGGCCAACCTGTTCTACGGCACCGGCATCCCGGCCTGCATCGTGGTGATCGACAAGCAGGATGCCGCGGCACGCAAGGGCATCTTCATGGTCGACGCCAGCGCCGGCTTCCTCAAGGACGGGCCGAAGAACCGGCTTCGCGAGCAGGACATCCATCGCATCGTCGATGCCTTCACCCGGCAGGACAACAGCGAGCCGCGTTACGCGCGCATGGTCGGCTTCGACGAGATCGAGAAGAACGACTACAACCTCAACCTGCCGCGCTACATCGATAGCCAGACGGCAGAAGACCTGCAAGACATCGAAGGTCACTTGAATGGCGGCATTCCGATTGCCGACATCGACGCTTTGCAGCCTTACTGGGCCGTGTGCCCGCAGCTGCGCAAGGCGTTGTTCAAGCCCAACCGCGCCGGTTACGTGGATCTGGCCGTGGACAAGACGGCGATCAAGACCACGATCTACCACCATCCGCAGTTCACCACCTTCATCGACGGCATGAACACGCACTTCGCCGCCTGGCGTGGTGCGCAGGCGAAACGGCTCAAGGCATTGAAGCCGGGCTTTCATCCCAAAGCCTTGATCGCGGAAGTCGCCGAAGGCCTGCTGGCGCACTACCACGGCAAACCGCTGATCGATGCCTATGCGGTGTACCAGCACCTGATGGACTACTGGGCCGCGACCATGCAGGACGACGCCTATCTGATCGCCGCCGATGGCTGGAAAGCGGAGCCGGCTCGCGTCATCGAGACAGACAAGAAGGGCAAGCGCT
>JAKFFO010000124.1:0-27029 GCA_036675035.1 Oxalobacteraceae bacterium | reverse complement strand
TCGCATGCAAGAAGATGTAGATAGGCCCTCGCTGCGCTTTCGGCCTCGCCTACCAGTGTAGTCAGTTCGGGCGCTTCCAAACCAAGGAACGTCCGTAGGTCGTCGATGGTGCTCTCAGTATAGGAAAATACCGGTTCTGGATTGAAAGCAGCAGGGCGCATCGAATTTTCATCCTTCTCGCTGGCTTGAAGTAGCCGTCTTTTGCCTTCCATTCGCCAATCAATTTTTTAGGCTCCGTCAGTTCGTTGCTTCACGGATGTCCAATATGTCGGCTGCCTTCTTCGCTCCCGCCGCTTTCAGAATGTAGTCGGTTATTTTTTGCATCGGTTTGCGCAGTCGCTCCACGTCCGCAACGATGTAGCCGGCGGTTACGTCATTGGTCATTTTGTGATTCGCAAGGCGCTTGACGGCATAGGCCGGGATATCAAGACTGTCCGCTATTGTGAGAAAGGTTCGGCGAAGATCGTGCAGCATGAATGGCACGCCGCTATCCTTGATGACGTGTGCCATCTGCTTGCGTGGCTCAACGATGTAGCCGGCTTTTCCATCCCCTGGGAAAACGTAAATGTCGGTGTTGTTTTTTTTGCGTCGCTCGAACAGATCGATTAAGAAATCGGAAAGGGGCAGGGTATGCGGTTCCCTGTTCTTGGTGTCGCGCACTGTCAGCGTCTTCGCCGCCAAGTCGATGTTGGCCCACGTAAGCCGTGCAGCCTCTTCTCGCCGCAAGCCGGTGAACAACACAACCAAAAGATAATCCCGCAATGCTTCGCGCTTGCTGCTGGTGTAATCATTTTTAAGGTTCATCACCGCTGTGAACCAGGGTTTGAGTTGATGTTCCTTGATCAGTGACTGGCGTCGCTCGATCCGATACCATGCGCGCGTCTGAGACAGGCGCTTGACAGGATTTTCAGTGATCAATGGCTTTCCGGCGCTGTCCGTATATCTTGCGGAGGCAAAGTTAAATACCGCACGCAGCAGGCGCATACAAAGATTGGCTTGTGCTGGGCTCGCCTGTCCAATCTTGCTGTGGCGTTGGCTGACCATGTCCGCCGTGATGGTAGCAATAGGTTTGTCGAGCCAGTCAGTCAGGTACGCGGACTTCTTCTCCCCCTTGCCCTGGCTTCGTTCCGGCAGAATGCCAAAGATGCGCTTGTATTCATAGATGGTCTTGGGTTTGAGCCCCTTTCTGGCTGCGAGGAAGTCGGTAAAGACCTGCTCCAGCGTGATCGACTGGATTCTCTTCTCAGCTTTGAGATCATTGGGATTGATGCCTCTTGCCATTTGCCGCAAATATTCTCGCGCATCGGAGCGAGCTTGCTCAGCGGTAAAGACGCCGTGCTTGCCGATGGTGGCACGCACAGTCCTGCCATTGACTTTGGCTTCGGCGAAATAAGTCTTGGTGTCGGTGCCGACGCGAAGACCAAAGCCCTTCAGTTCACTATCGCGGTATAGGGATTGAGCCTGAGCTGCAAAGGAAAGTTTATCTACAAATGACTTGGTGAGCTTGTGCGACATGATGAACCTGCGGGTCTGGCCGATAGGATGCGGCGATTCGTTTCGCCTTAATTAGTAGACCTATAGTAGACCGCAAGGTTCCAACTTCTTCAAATTCGTTAAAGCAACTTAAAATATAAGCTGTTGATTCATAAGACGTTTTAAACGACATTCAAACACGTTCCAATCCCCTCAAAGTCATTTCCTTGAATTCGTAATCAGTAGGTCGGACGTTCGATTCGTCTCATCAGCACCAGTAAAATCGAAGGCTTATAACTCCCGGAGTTATAAGCCTTTTGTTCTTTTCGGAGCCTCTCTGTCGAGGTTAGCGTCCGGTTTCGCTGTACGCGGCCATGGCAGGCGCAAACGCGACAGGATGCATGCCGCGTCGCAATGACTTTGTTACAATCACTTTTCCACGCCATTTTGAACAGCCGGGAAAATGGAATCGAAAAGTAAAAGAATTGTGGCGAAGCTGGCCGAACTTCCTCAATTTTCCGAAATTGATTCGGAAAATTGCTACCTGGTGCATATCTTGAGCGGCGTCCGGGTGTATCCCACCGAATCGGTCGATCCTGAGCGCGGGTTGCTTTTACTTAGATACTCAGGCCTGTCGGTCGAAGTTGATGGCGACTCCTTCCTGAATGCTCAGCGCATGGATGCGGTTGCTGCCGGACTGGATCCGGATCTGCCGCCGCCTGAAGGTACGCGGATTTGAGCGTCTGGATACAGTAGTTTGGCCGCGCACCGCAAATCTGTGCATTGCTCCAGACGCGTTTTCGTCGGTCGGTAACTCGCACAAGAAGTAGCAGATTTGATGTGCCCGGGCATTTTCGGCATCAAGCGCCGCAAGCACATTCCGGGTCAGCCACCGGTTGCATCAAATTGAATACGACTTCGAAGAAACCCAGTCGCCCGATTTTCCGCCATGTTTTTCCAATACCCGCACGTCCGTAATCACCATGCCGCGATCCACTGCCTTGCACATGTCATAGATCGTGAGCAAGCCGATTTGTACCGCAGTAAGTGCTTCCATTTCGACTCCCGTCTTGCCGGTGGTTTCAACATGGCAGGTGCATGTGACAGCGGACCGGGCTGTGTCGATATCGAATTCAACGGCAACATGCGTCAATGCCAAAGGGTGGCATAGCGGAATCAGATCGCTTGTACGCTTGGCTGCCATGATGGCGGCAATCCTGGCGATTCCCAATACGTCGCCCTTTTTTGCAGTGCCCGACGCGACGATGCCGAGCGTGGCCGGTTTCATGCATATGGTTCCGCTGGCAATCGCTGTGCGGTGACTGTCGGCCTTTGCGCCGACGTCCACCATGTGCGCTTGGCCGGTCGCATTGAAATGGGTAAGTTCTTCGGGTGCCGGCTTTTCATTCTCCGGAGTTTTTGGATGCATCATCGGCGATCGTTCTCAAATCAAAAATGCAGGCGGCCATCGACGCGAATAGCGTTCGCTATAACGGTGTTCCGGCGCGCTTCAACGCAAGCCGACCTGCGATTCATTATATTGGGCGGTGCCGTTCATCTTACACAATCGAACAACGTATTGAGCGGTCAGTATAAGTTATTCGTATGCGGACAGCCGTCGTTGTTCATCGCTGCTGAAGCGCGTCTGGCGTAATTGTTGTACCGCGGCTTGCCGCTCGGCTTCCGATACATTGGCGGGATTCGACATCAGTTTGTTTCGCTCGGAAAGATAATCTGTAATCCGGGTTTTCCACGCCGCCTCTTCGTGATCGACTTCCGCGAAGCGTGCGGCCGCTTCGGGCGAGAGTGCGGCAGCCCGCATCCTGTATATATCATCTTCGCTGGCGCCCCCGGCGCGCATCTTTGCCACTTCTTCTTCCAGCTTGATGATTTTCAGAGGTGCTTCCCGGGCTTCACGCAGTGCCGGCGGCAGTGCGGCATCCAATGCGGCAATTCTTTCCCGCCTTTGGGCATCGCTCAGCGATGGGTCCTGCCCGATTTCAAGGCGGGTGACAGCATCCATATCGTAGGCATCTTCGAATCCGAACAAGCCTTGAATTTCGTTTGCGCTGAAAAAACGGGCACGGACCTGTTGCATCGCCAGCAAGCGGCCGCGCACTGCATTGGCGGAACCTCCCGATAACTGAGCCTCGGCCTCTACCGTCGCCAGTTCGCGCTTATAGTCCAGATAACGTGCCAGCAGCCGCTTTGCGTCGCCGGCCGCACCGGGTTTTAACCGTCGGTCGAGTTCGTTTTCGATTTCAACGCGTATCGCACCGAGCGATTTTTCGCCTACTGCTGCGAGATAGTATTCAAACAGCCGTCCCAATTCTGTATCGACGACCAGCACATCGCCTGAGGCAATGGTGAGTTTGCCATCCGGGATCGTTCCTTCGAACGAGCGTACGAAAGGAAAGAGGTTGGGTTCGGCGGCCACTTCCGGCGGAAGTTCATCCTGTTGCTGAATCAGCATCGGGATGAAAAAAGCGGCGGCCAACGCCGCCGCTCCCATCCAGAGAATCGGATTTTTCATTGTTATCGTGAAGTCTTACAGTCCCATATTCCGCAGGCGGTTCGCGTGCTGGCGGTACAGGGTTTTCGGGTTGGTCTCGAAGATGTTGATCAGACCGACCGTCTGGTTGACTTCGTCCAAATGGTTCATCGCATAGTCGTCGCGGATAACCCGGCCAAGGCGACTGGAGCAGCTGCTCACCAATCCATCGTTTTTCACGCCGCCGAATGCAAGCGACGTCAAAGCCAGCGCCGGGTCGACTATATCGAACACATTGGTGTAAGCCTTTGCGCCGCTCCATGAGAAATAATGGACGCCGCGCACCTGGTAAGCGCCTTCACCGCATGCGGTAGTCGGCACGCCTGCCGGATGCGCCCGGTTGAATTTGAGCGAACCGGCCGTGCTGAGCGAAATATTTGCGGCTGCGGAATTTTGCGGAAGCGACGCGCCACCAGACAGAAAGCTGATGACTGACGCGAGACCATTGTTGATGGAGGCCAGCACCGCATTGGTCAGGGATCCCGGCGGCGCAACGCCGATCAGTATGTCGGCGATCGCAGAACCTTTGTTGACGCCGCCGACGCTCGTGACTGAAGCAACCAGATCCGGCCGGACCGATGCCACGTAGCGGGCAGTGGGGCCGCCATGACTATGGCCGATCAGGTTGACCTTGGAAGCGCCTGTCGCCGCGAGGATATGCTTGACTTGGGTGAGAAGCTGTTCGCCCCGCACCTCAGTGCTGTTGGCTGCGGAAACTTGAGTTGCATACACTTTTGCGCCGTCGGCACGCAGCGCTCTCGGAATGCCGTACCAGTATTCAACCAATCCGATATTATCGAATCCGAACAGCCCATGCACAAGGACGACCGGATATCTGGTTTGCGTATAGCCGGCAGCCGAGGATTGTGCAGGCAATATGCATATCGCCACGAGTGCCGTGGCCAGCAATTTCAAAAATATTTTTTTCATTTTGTCTCCTGATAATTTTATTTTTTGTATTCATGAATCGCCTTGCTTCTGCGCTTTTTTCGGCATGCTTCATGTACGTCAAAGACTGGCCCCTGATAGTTTTTGAACAGCGGTTGCGGTCCGGTTTTTCGCAGAATACCGAGCGAGCGCTCGGTATAAAATCGATACTAGGCGGGGATTGATAAAACTGCAAGCCGCAGTGCAACATATTCATTAGGCAAAGTTTTAGATACAAACTTTTGTACGGCCGCGCACGATCATCGCTCCCGCATACTGATCGGGTATGTCGTGAAACGCTTTTACAAACATTGACATTCATCGCATTTGCTTCGAGACGCTCGCTGTCCGTTTCCTACTCCGGATCAGCGGAATCGAATGTTTTTGCCATGTTATAGTTTTGTCCTCGCAGCAAATGCGCGGCGCGCAAACGCAATATCAAATACCGATGAGGCCACTTCCCGTAAGCTTTACGCTGTCTGAATTTCGCAAGACGACCCCACTGGATGGCTCGAATGTCTGGGCACTGCTGCTCGACAGGAACAGTGCGCGGATCAGCGTGAAACGCCGGGACACGGCGCTTGAAAATCTGGAAAAGATATTTGTTGCTACTTTCGCACTCGCCAATAGCGTAGGTTTTCGCGCGATGACCTTGCGCGATCTGTGCCGGGAAACTGGTCTTTCGATGGGCGGGCTTTACGGCTACATAGAAAGCAAGGATCAATTGGCGGCGATGATCGAAGACCTGGTCCGCCATGTAAGCCAGATATTGCCGAACTGGTTCAAACACGTATCGTCACCGCTTGACCAGATCGAGTGTCTATTGCGAGCCCACATCTATTTGTCCGAAATTCTTCAGCCGTGGCTTTATTTCGTTTTCCTTGAATCGCGTGCTTTGCCGTCTGCGCAAAGAGAAGTTGCAAAGGCGTCGGAACTCGGTAGCCAATCGAATATTGCAGCATTGATCGAATCAACCGGCAAGTTTTCTGGCGATGAAGCTTCGTTACTGGCCGCGCATTGCATGGCGCTGATTGAGGATTGGTACGTGAAGCGCTGGAAATATCGCACGACGAAAATCAGTGTCGATCATTTCGCGCAAAGCGTCGTGGAGCTTGTCCGGTCGCGCTTTTGAATTATCCGAAGCGCCACCACGCCAGTCCCAACGCTGAGTACCGGTTCAGAATATTCCAGGCCGTAACTCTGGAAGACCGGAAACGGTAATCGCAAGCGGCATCAATGCCATCGAGACGCGGCAGTTGATACCCTGCGCATTCCATATCCTGATACCGTTACGAGGCGAATTCCGGCGGCTCCAGGGCAGGAAAAGGTTTTAATGAAAACGATTTGGTCCGGGCCCATATGGCCGAATCGTGCCTGACCGATCTCGAAATACTCGAGTGGCGCCGCCGGTGCGGCGGCAGCGATACGAAGTCAACCCCGGCTCCGACGGCCCGGACTGGCGGAACGGAGATAACGGCGGTATTCGGAAAATCGTCATCCGTTCGACGCAAGTATCCGGTAGCGTACGCCGTCCGGCTCTGCCGAAGATGCGACCAGACAGACATGGCGGGCATGCCAGTGGATCGGCTCGAAAGGCGCTTCATCCGGAACCGTCGCATCGCGGGCCAGCGTGACATGCGGCTTGAATGCGGCGCGTGTATCGACGGTAAAATTCGCTTGTATCAGTTCAGAGGTCAGGCACCGCCGCAACTCGAACAATGCGTTCGACGCCGCATGCGGACCGGCCCAGGCAATCCGGCTCTTCGGAAAATAGCCGATCCGGTCCAGTGTCAGCGTCGTATCCTGTTGAGGAAAGTTGGCCAGAATTTTCTTCAAGACAGGCAAGGAGGCGATGGTCTGGTCGCCCAGGAAGGCCAGTGTCAAATGCAGATTCTCGTAGCTCGTCTTGCGTCCTGAAATTCCAGCTTGAAGTTTTGCAAGCGCATCACGCGTTACATCGTCCGGCCATAGAGCATAAAACAGCCGCAGTGATTGAACGGGTTCCGAATCCATGTCAACTTATTTTCGAATGATTGTCATGATTTTCCAAACACCTCATTGAGTTGCTGTGTGACGCGAACAAAGGTAGTGCGCTTGGTCAGTTCTTTCAGTCGACGCGCACCGACGTAGGTGCAGGTAGACCGCACGCCGCCCAGAATATCCTGCAAGGTATCCGCAACCGGACCGCGATAATCGACCAGAACCGCCTTGCCTTCGCTTGCGCGATACCGTGCCACGCCACCGGAATACTTTTCCATCGCGACGCGACTGCTCATTCCGTAGAACTGCTTGAATTTCTTTCCGTCGCGTTCGACGACTTCGCCGGCGCATTCATCGTGTCCGGCCAGCATGCCGCCCAGCATGATGAAATCCGCACCGCCGCCAAATGCCTTGGCCAAGTCCCCTGGAACCGAGCAGCCGCCGTCGGAGCATATCTGGCCGCCCAAGCCGTGCGCCGCATCCGCGCATTCGATGACTGCTGACAATTGAGGATATCCAACGCCGGTCATCTTGCGCGTGGTGCACACCGAACCGGGACCGATGCCGACCTTGACGATATCGGCGCCCGCCAGGATCAGTTCTTCGGTCATGTCGCCGGTCACCACGTTGCCGGCCATGATAGTTAAATTCGGGAAATTGCCACGCACTTTTTTGACAAAATGCACAAAACCTTCGTTATATCCGTTGGCGACATCGATGCAGACATATTCAATCGTGCCCTTACTGCGCGCCATTACCTCAGAGAATTTTTCAAAATCCGCATTGCTGATTCCCATGGAGTAGAAAGCGATGGAGGATGGCAAGCTGCGTGCGCGCAACGATGCGAAAAAAGAAACCAGATCGTCTTGCGAATAATGTTTATGCAACGCGACCGACAGCCCATGTTCGCCGAGCGCAAGCGCCATTTCCATGGTGCCGGTCGTATCCATGTTTGCCGCGATCACCGGAATGCCCTGATATTTTTTGCGCGAGTTTCTGAAAGTGAATTCGCGATTGATATCCACCTCCGAGCGGGACGTCAGCGTCGATCGTTTCGGTCGTATCAGTACGTCCTTGAAATCGAGCTTGACTGACTCTTCGATATGCATGATCGATTACTCCTGCGATTGATATGAATGGTGCGGATGGCGTGCCATGATCGAAAAAATCCTCCGCTGTCCAGATTATGGTAGCGCCGCGCGAACGGCGCCGGCAGCATGCCTGATTGGACATCAAATACCGGCGATTGGCATTGAGCGAAACGGCAGTTCATCCCTTTCTGCTTGATTCGACCTTGTCAGGCCTATATCATGGGCATGGTTTCCATGGCATAACCCGGGCAGCCGTTCTCTACTCCACGCAGGTTTCGCCAGTTGCTGCGCATCGCCAACGATCGATCATCCATGTACAGCCAGTTTTTCAGACTCAATCAGGCACCGTTTTCAATCGCCCCCGATCCGCGCTATCTATTCATGAGCGAGCGGCATCGCGAAGCGCTCGCTCACTTGCTGTATGGCGTCGATGGCGGGGGTGGGTTCGTACTGCTCACCGGAGAAATCGGCGCCGGCAAGACCACGATCTGCCGCTGCTTTCTCGAACAGATTCCGGCGAATTGCAATGTCGCGTATATCTTCAATCCAAAACTGACCGTCAATGAATTGCTCAAGTCGATCTGCGATGAGTTCGGCGTCGCATCGACACACCCGGGTCCTGGTCCGGCCACGGTAAAGGATTACGTCGATGCGCTCAATATCTATCTTCTGGCGTCATATGCCGGAAGACGGAACAACGTGCTCATTATCGACGAGGCTCAGAATCTGTCGGCGGATGTGCTGGAACAATTACGTCTGCTGACCAATCTGGAAACCAATGAACGCAAGCTGCTGCAAATCATCCTGATCGGCCAACCAGAATTGCGTACCATGCTGGCGCGCCCGGAACTGGAACAGCTTGCCCAGCGTGTCATTGCGCGTTATCACCTTGATTCGCTGTCGGAGCAGGAGACCGCCGGCTATATCTTCCATCGCCTGGCGGTGGCCGGGTTGGTTGCCGACTCGCCGTTTCCGCAAAAATTGATGCGGCGCATTCATCGCCTGACCCAGGGTGTTCCGCGCAGAATCAACCTGCTGTGCGACCGCGCATTGCTGGGCGCGTATGCAGAGGGAAAACGCAAGGTGGATCGCGGCATTGTCGCCAAGGCGGCGCGCGAAGTATTCGAGTCCGGCAAGCAGGTTGCTCCGGCCATGGGTTTCCAATGGCGCTATGCATTATCGGGCATGGTGTTGATCGCGGCATTTGTCGCGGTGGCCGGATGGTTTCAGCATACCGGAGCCAACTTTGGTACCGTGATCGCGAATGATACGATTGAATCGGCGCCCGGATCGACACAACAAGCTGTGCCAGCGGATTCCGGTACCAGCGCGGCAGTCCCCGTTTCAGCGGACTTGACCAATTTGCTTGGGCAGCATTCGCGAGATGAAACCGGTGCATACCGCGAGCTGGCGAAGCTGTGGAACGTCACGCTTGCGGAAGGCGAACCCTGCGAAGCGGCGGCAAAGGCAAGCCTGCGCTGCTATAAGAGCGGCAACGGCCTCGCCGAGATTCGCCAGCTCGACCGGCCGGCGGTACTGGTGTTGCACGACGCGGACGATGTTCTGCATTACGCATTGCTGACAGCTATGACGAATACAGGCGCCACTTTGCATCTCGACGGTGCTGCCCATACCGTCAGCCTGCTTACACTTGGGCGCAGCTTCCGCGGTGAATTCGCAACCTTCTGGCATGCACCGGACAATCATCGTATTCGACTCCACGTCGGCGATCGCGGTGCAGATGTCGATTGGCTTGCGACGCAGCTTGCAAAAATGAATGGTGCAAGCGAACCGACGCCGAACCAGCCATTCGATCAGCAAATGGTTGCACAGATACGCGAATTTCAATCGGTGCAGGGTCTGGAAGTGGACGGCATTGTCGGCCCCAAAACATTCATGCATCTCAACGGTTTTGCAGGCGTCAAGGAGCCGCGCCTGCGGCATGTTGCGGCAGCCCTGCGCGCCGCGACGGAATAACACTGTCATGTCATATATTCTCGATGCACTCAAAAAAGCGGAATCGGAGCGAAAGCTCGGTTCGATTCCAGACATGCATGCGCAACCTCTGACTGCCCGGTCGACTGACGGATCGCCGGCTTGGCGCGGACCGCTCGCATGGATTGTGCTGGCTACCGTACTGCTGGTCGCGGCCGCCATCATGTGGCGCACCCAATTGCGACCGGACCGGGATTCCAACCCAATCACTCGATTGCCGCAGCAGGCGTTCTCCGCCGAAGCAAAACAAGACACGCCGGACGACACCGGTCTATCGTCATCGGTTGCCCCGGAACCAGCCTTGCCGCCGATTGCGCAGACACCGGCTGGCGACAGCGCAGACATCGCACCAGAAACGGCAGCACCGATTGAACGCTCCGACCCGCCGAAAACGAAGGCGACCGCCAAGCCTGTGAAGAAAAGAAAAACCGAGCCTGCCGCCAAGCCGGCAACAGCCGCTGCGCCGGTCAAGCCATTGGAAACGGAGAGACCAGGCCCGGCGCCCGCAGCAATGGACGCGTCTGCACCTCGCGTGCCGCGGTTCCATGAGCTGCCGGGAAATATTCAGCGAGAAATACCGCCATTGACCGTCGGCGGATACATCTATTCCAGCGTTCCGTCCGAGCGCTCGGTACTGATCAATAATCGATTGCTGCGCGAAGGCGGTGAAATAACGCCTGGCCTGGTGCTGGAAAAAATGCTGCCGAAAGAAGCGATTCTCAACTACAACGGATATCGCTACCGCATTCCGTATTAGCGGAGTCTGCGCTGCGCGAATGCCGCAGTAATGAAATTCACCTGAAGAAATTTCCGTGATTACCATGCTGGAATCAAAGCCCCAGCCATTTGTCTAAAAGCTGCAAGATCGAATTTGGAGCAGCCTGCCGGCTTGCTTCGCGTGCATGCAACTCAATGGAGGCAGAATGGCAAGCAAGGAACAATGCGATCGATTCGCGACCGAAATGGCGCACCGGTTCGAAGAATTTACGACATGGGCGGTCGAGCACTGGCCTAACAAGGATACGCCGTTGCTGTCGTCGGATTTTGCCGAATCGCGCAAGGAGATAGGCCACATTCTCGGCAGCAGATTGAACGAAGGCCGCAGCGATTTGACAGAGCCGTCAGGTAATGACGATGGGGGCCAGTTCGTACAGATGACGCCTGCTCCCTGGCCCTGAAGCCGGTCGCGCCGTACTGCGACGAAAACGAGGCTGTGCAACAAAAAATACTACGGTGTGCGGGCTCGGCACATCACATTCAAAGGCCGAAGATGCTTGCTTGTGCAGTCACTTAATTCTCAATCCTGAAACCTACCTTGATCGTCACCTGAAAGTGCGCGATTTTTGCGTCCTTGATATGCCCTCTGGTTTCGACGACCTCGAACCAGTCCATGTTCTTGACTGAATGAGACGCTTTGGCGATCGCATTGCGAATCGCGTCATCGCTTCCATTTTCCGATGAACCGACCAGATCGATGATTTTGTATGTATGCGCAGACATCTTGGGCTCCTGTTTTAGTATAGGAAATAAAGTCAGCGCTTGCGGAGCATTGATTTAACCTGCAGGATGGAACCGGGCTCCGTGTCACCGAATGATTTATTTTTGACCGGTTTCATAACCGTGGTTCCGTAATCGGGCTTTGTGCAGATCAAGCAATGTGCAAGTTGGAACGTTTGACTACGGTTACCATCCAATTCGATGACAGATCCATGTCACTTTACGGCTCGATTCTTCGATTCCGATCCCGACAAATCAGTCCAATGTTCCATGAACCATCACCTGGAAAGCGTTCTTGATTATCTTCAAGATCACAAACTAAAACTCGCCACTGCCGAATCGTGTACCGCCGGATTGATCGCTTCGACGATTGCGGAGCTGCCCGGCTATGGCAGCCTGCTGGAGTGTGCGTTCGTGACTTATTCGGCGGAAGCGAAGATTACCTGCCTGGGCGTCAAGCGCGAAACGATCGAAACCCATGGTTTGACCAGCGAACAGGTCGCGCGCGAAATGGTGGAAGGCGCATTGCGGATCAGCCGCGCCAATCTTGCTGCTTCCACTACCGGTCTGGCCGGGCCGTCGAACGGCGATAGCGATATTCCGGTGGGAACCGTATGCCTGGCCTGGGCTTTTCAAGAAGGCGATACGGTGACCACGTTTTCAGAGACCAGGAAATTCGACGGCGACCGGAATCAGGTTCGTCAATCCAGTGCAGACTACGCGATCAGCCGAATTTGGTACTATCACAACGAGTTGCCGAAAAACCGCGCCAGTTAGCGAGCGCGCCGCGTTATTGTAGTTTGGCAAGCGCGTAACCAGGCAAGCGGCAAGGCAGCGACCAAATTTCAAACCGTATTAGTTCGGAAAATTCACGATGGATAACACTGCCTCTACTGTGGAACAGAAAGAGATTATTGCTGCGCTCGGTATCGCGCCGTCGTTCGATGCGCAAGCGGAAATCGAGCGCCGTACTGCGTTTTTGTGCGATCACATGATCCGGCATCAGCGCCGTGGCTTTGTCCTGGGTATCAGCGGCGGCGTCGATTCATTGACTGCGGGATTTCTTGCGCAACGTGCAGCGGCGCGGGCGCGCGAACGGGGCCACGATGCGAAATTCATTGCGATGCGATTGCCTTACGGTATTCAGAAGGACGAAGAAGATGCGCAGCGTTCGCTGGACGCGATTCAACCCGATGCTATCCTGACGGTCGATATCAAGCCGGCCGCCGATGCGATGCTGGCGGCGGCGAAGGCGGGCGGCTTGGTCTTTGAAAGACCGGAGCAGGAAGATTTTATTCTTGGAAACATCAAGGCGCGCCAGCGCATGATTGCGCAGTATGCGGTGGCGGGCACATCGCATGCGCTGGTGATCGGAACCGATCATGCGGCCGAAGCGCTGATGGGATTTTTCACGAAGTTCGGCGATGGTGCATGCGATATCACGCCGCTGACCGGGCTCAACAAACGGCGCGTGCGCGCACTGGCCAAGGCGTTCGGTGCGCACGAAGAATTGGTCTACAAGATTCCGACCGCGGATCTCGAAAATCTTGCGCCGCTCAAGCCTGACGAAGTCGCGTTCGGCGTAACCTACGATGAAATTGACGATTTCCTTGAAGGCAAGCGCATCAGTGACAGGGCGTACGGCGTGATCATGAAGCAGTATCGCCTGACCGCACACAAGCGCGCGTTGCCGGTCGAGCCGCCTCACGGCATTTTTTGATTCGGCATCGAAAAGGGCTGATTTTTCGGGCCGCTATTTTCACCTCTCCCTCTGGGAGAGGGTCGGGGGTGGAGCGGGGATTTCGTGGAGCATGCTCCACGCCTGCGTAACGGTATTCGCATGCAAGGTGTAGCGGGGAATTCAGGCGACATGTCGCCTGCCCGCGCAACGGCAGTGGCTAGCAAGCCGCTGCGCGCCCTGCAAGGGAATAGCGCACCGCAAGTGAGGGGGTTGGGTTCAAACTATTCGTTCCCGATCTATAGTCGAACTTGTTTTGCTTTGCAGCCACCACGCGAAGCGACGTTGTGATTTTCCGTTCAACCCCTGCCGATAAACGGCATCTTGGTCGCCATCACAGTCATGAACTGTACATTGGCTTGCAGCGGCAGGCCGGCCATGTACAAAACCGCATCTGCGACATGTTTGATATCCATCAGCGGCTCGGCTTCGACCGAGCCGTTTGCCTGCTGAATGCCGCTGCCCATTTTTTCCGTCATGTCGGTCGATGCATTGCCGATGTCGATCTGGCCGCAGGCGATATCGTATTTCCTGCCATCAAGCGAAGTCGATTTGGTCAGTCCGGTCATCGCATGCTTGGTCGATGTATAGGCCACTGAATTTGGTCGCGGCGCATGCGCTGAAATCGATCCGTTGTTGATGATCCGGCCGCCGCGCGGCTGCTGGTCCTTCATCAGCAGGAACGCCTGTTGCGTGCACAGGAATGCACCGGTCAGGTTGATGTCCACCGACGCTTTCCATTTCTCATACGGCAAGTCTTCCAGCGGCACCGATGCGGTGAACACGCCTGCATTGTTGAACAACAGATCGACGCGGCCGAAGGTTTCCCTGATGTTCGCAAACAGCACCTTCACCGATGCCGGATCGCTGACATCGGCCGGCACCACCAGCGATCGCGAACCGGATTCCTCTCCCTGCAATGCGGTCGCATCAAGCGCTTCCTTGCGCCGTCCGGCCAGCACGACCGAATAGCCGTTTCGCATCAGCGCAAGAGCCACATGCTTGCCAATACCGGAACCGGCGCCGGTAACCAGCGCAACCTTGTTTGATGCCATTGCTTTCCTCCATTATCAGAAATTCGTCCGTTCGACTTTAACGCATAAGCCGGATGAATGCCGGATGATGCAGCAAAGCGCATTTTATGGCAGCCTGTCTGAATCATCATAGGTGCCAGAAAATGCGCTTCGCCGGCTCTCATCCAACAGATCAATAGAACATGCGCCCTGTCCCCGATCGCCGAGACGCTATGCCGGCTGCCGCGCACCGTGTGCTGTCGCGGGTGGTCGATGTGAAGCCGCATGAAACGGCGGCGATGCTGTTCGGCTTTGCCTATTTCTTTTGTTTGCTGTGCGGCTATTACCTGGTGCGGCCGTTGCGCGATGCGATGGGGCTGGTCGGTGGCGCCGGCAATCTGCAATGGCTGTTTACCGCGACTTTCGTATCGATGCTGATACTGGTGCCGGTATTCGGTGCGATTGCCACGCGCTGGCCGCCGCGTCGCTTCATCCCTTATGTCTATCGTTTTTTTGCCGCCAACATTCTGATTTTTGGTGCCCTGTTTGCGGCCGGCATCGCGGAACTGGCGGTATCCCGCATTTTTTTCGTGTGGATCAGTGTATTCAATCTGTTCGTGATCAGTATTTTCTGGAGCGCCATCGCCGACAATTTCAAAAGCGAGCAGGGGCGGCGTCTGTTCGGATTCATCGCCGCAGGCGGCACCGCCGGCGCACTGATCGGTCCGCTGCTGGCCGCTTCTCTGGTGGTGGAATTCGGCGTGGCGGTGCTGACCGCGATCGCAGCCATTCTGCTTGAAGCCGCGGTGCAATGCCATCGACGGCTGATCCGCGCCGCACCGAATGCCGGCGACGTCGCCGCCCGTGAGAGGGGAACTGCGACTTCCGGGCAAGAGAGCAGGATCGGCGGCGGTGTTTTTTCCGGTATCACATTGATTGCCCGGGATCGTTATCTGCTGGGGATCGTGCTGTACATGCTGCTGCACACCTTTGCATCGACTTTCCTGTATTTTGAGCAGGGGCGGATCGTCGCGGCGACACTTGCGGATACCGCGTCGCGCACGCAGTTGTTTGCAATAGTTGATCTTGCCGTTTCCTGTCTGACGATCGTGCTGCAATTGTTTGTTACCGGACGTTTCATGCGTCGATTCGGCGTCGCGGCGGCATTGATTTTACTGCCGGGAGCCGGGATGCTCGCAATTGCGGGCATCGCGATCTGGCCGACTCTTGTTGTACTGGTAGCGGCGCAAGGATTTCGGCGATCGGTCGACTATGCGCTTGCTCGCCCCGGTCGGGAAATTCTGTTTACGGTAATGAGCCGCGAAGCGAAATACAAGGCGAAGAACGTGATCGAAACCGTCATTTATCGAGGCGGCGATGCAGTCAGCGGATGGATTTTTGCAGCGCTGTCCACCGTAGGTATGGGCTTTTCCGGCATCGCGATCATTTTTGTTCCGTTGACGGCCGCCTGGGTCGCGCTGGCAACCTGGCTCGGTAGGAAACAGGTCCGACTGGCAAGGATTCCTTCTCCGGACATGACAGCCGGTACCCGGAATGCGAACATCAGAAAAGGAGTTTCGGATGAAACCGGTATCGTATAAGCATGCTTCCAGGATCGTCCCGGGCCGCGATTTGCACGCAGCCGGCATGAGCCGCGCAGAATTTCTCCGGCTGGCCGGTGCCGCTGCGCTGACTGTCGGTTTCGGAATGCCGGCATTCGGCGCCAGTGCAACGCCGAAGCCGCCATCGGAACAGGAAGGACGCATGCACAAGCGTGCAATTCCATCGACTGGCGAATTATTGGCAGTCATCGGTTGCGGCACATGGCAGACGTTCGATGTCGGCACCGGCAGTGAAGAACGCGCACCCCTGGCCGACGTGTTGCGCATTTTGTTCGATGCCGGCGGCTCGGTGATCGACAGCTCGCCGATGTATGGCCGCTCGGAAGCGGTGGTCGGCACACTTCTGGCGCAGGCGAAAGCGCATGACAAGGCTTTTGTCGCGACCAAGGTATGGACCCGGGGACGGAATGCAGGCATCAGGCAGATGCAGCGCTCGATGCAGTTGCTGCAGGACCAGCGCATCGAACTGATGCAGATCCATAATCTGCTCGACTGGCGCACGCATTTGCCGACACTGCGCGCCTGGAAAAAGGAAGGGCGCATTCGTTATCTAGGCCTCACGCACTACACGGCCAGTGCCTATGATGAACTGGAAGCGATCATGCGAACAGAGAAGCTTGACTTTATCCAGATCAACTATTCACTGGACGATCGCGAGGCGGAACGCATTTTGTTGCCGCTCGCAGCCGATCGCGGCATTGCGGTACTGGTCAATCGACCGTTCGGCGGCGGGTCGTTGCTGCGCAGCCTATCGGCACAGCCCGTTCCATCATGGGCCGGTGAAATCGGATGCGAAAGTTGGGCGCAGGTGCTGCTGAAATATGTTGTCAGCCATCCAGCGGTCACCTGCGCGATTCCCGGCACAAGTCGGCCGACGCATATGTCGGACAACTGCAGGGCAGGAATGGGAGTTGTTCCCGACGACGCGATGCGCAAGACAATGGTAGCCGCTTGGGAGAAGCGCTGAGGCAACTCCAGTTCCCATTTTGCGTGAAGCGCTTATACCACGGCGAGCATGCGCTCTACGTGCCGATGCTGCCCAGATCCGCTGCGAAGAGCGTTTGCGAGCGAGACGTCCATTGTCAATACATGATCGACAAACCACTCCGGCAACAATTCGAGTACGCGGCGGGCGAGGCGGACATCGCCGGTGAATGCCAGCGCCTGCACCTGATGCAATACGCTGAGCGCTTCGGCATGCTGCGCACGATGTTCTCTCAGCGAAGCAAACCCGATATCTTCCATCCACTGCTCTTCGGTACGGAAGTCACTTTCCAGCTTGGCAATAAACAGGTTGAAATAGATTTCGAACTCGCCATCGGGCATCGACGCCAGTTTGCGGAGCTCTGCGAAAAAGACTGGGTGCAACTGCTCGATTTCCATGATCCCGTATGTGGACCCAGACGACCAGCGAGGGTGTTCCATGGCAGACCTCCAATTTGAATTTTTGATGGAGCCGGGAGACCGCAAAATCAGTAATGGTTCCGGCTCGCGGCGCTTATCGTTTGCACGATGCGACTGATCGTATCGGTCGCGAAAGCTCAATTTTATTTTCGTACGGAAACAACACCTTGATTTTCATCAAGCGCCGTGGAGGCGGATAAATGTTTGCCGAGCGCCGTTCGGTTTACGGAACACCAGTTGCGCGAGTCTCCGGCGCTTGCGTTTGAATGATTCCGGATGGTCGAACAGATATATAACGCAGGCATGCAAAGCGAATTGGCGAAGACATGCGATGGGAAGCGCTTTTTGCGCTGAAGAGAACGTGCGGGTTTGTCGCGGCTATCGTTTCTCACGGATTGAAGAACCGGGCCTGCGCAGCCACTGCCTGACGCGGCCCACGCCGATCGACACGATACCTGCCGCAACCAGTACCAGTACGACCGCGGATGTGACGGTGAGGAAAAATACCAGCGCTACTCCGGCGGCCAGGATGAAACCCGCAATCTTCCAGCGCCACCATTTTCCAAGCATGTTCCGCATCATCTGCTGTGGTGTTGGCGGCGACTGTCGCGTTTCCTGCTGCGATGGACCGTCTGGTCCATCTACAATTTCCCATTCTGTTTTCTCAGGCATATCAACTCCTTGGCTAATACAAATTTGATTCGAAATCGGACTAATCAATCCCGATCCGGTTCAGTTCCTAACGGTAATGATCTTACGGGGTCTAATGTAAGGGCATGGAGCTACAATTAAAATCGAAGATATTCGATAAATTTGTTCGTAAAAAAGTGAGAATAAATCGGTTCGTCGCAACGGTAAAGCGACGAACACCCAGCTGCATGTACTTGCATCGATGGGTCTTGCCAAAACGGCTCGAAGATGAGGCACGGAAAAATTCTGTAGTATTGGCCGATGGATAATCTCAGTCATTCACTTGTCGGCCTTGCAGCCGGCGAATTCGTACACCGCAGCCTTCCCCAAGAACCTGATGCCGAACAGAATCGTGTGCGGCGCCTCCTGCTATTGATTTCGTGCTGGCTGGCCAGCAACTTCCCCGATCTCGACCTGGTGCTCACGCCGCTGCTTCCGGAGCCACTCGGTTATCTGCTTCATCATCGCGGCCATACCCACACATTGTTTTATGCAATTCCACAGGCATTGCTGTTATGCGGCGCGATCTGGCTGTTGTGGCCGGCGGCGCGCCGCTTGCTCAAGCAAAGCAGCGCTGCACGTACCGGATTCGCACTGGCCGTGTGCGTCGGGTTTGTGCTGCATCTGATGATGGATTCGCTGAATTCCTATGGCATTCATCCGTTTCATCCATTCGACTCGCGCTGGTTTTACGGCGATATGGTTTTTATCGTGGAACCCTTGTTCTGGGTTGCGTTCGGCGTGCCGCTCATCATGACCATTCAACGAATAGGCATGAGAGTTCTGCTGTTCGCGCTGATGACCGGTGCGATGCTGTATTTCACCACGAAAGAGTTTCTGCCATGGATATCGTTCGTATTGCTGCTGGTTCTTGCGCTGGTCGTGGGTAGCATACAGCGCAAAGCGGAGGCACGCAGCAACATCGCGTTCCTGCTTGCCGCGATTATCGGTATCGGCTTCATCGGCGTACAGGCTTATGCATCGCACCGTGCCACGCAAGCGCTGGTTCAGCATTTGAACGGCAAGGATCCGGAAAGCCGGTTTCTCGATGCGGCCATGACATCGTTTCCGGCAAATCCGTTTTGCTGGACCTTCGTGTCGATCGAAAGCAAGGAATCGGCAGGTAGCTACCGGCTGCGGCGCGGCGTGCTGAGCCTGATGCCGGATACGGTTCCAGCGACCGAATGCCCGGCCAGATTCGCCGAAGCGACGCTGCCCGATCGGGCGAGTCCGGCAATTGCATTCGAATTTGAGCAAGAGGCAAAGCTCGATACGTTGCGGCAGCTGTTTGACGAAAACTGTCATTTCAACGCATGGATGCGCTTTGCGCGCACACCGCTCGTGCTTGATGGTCGTGCGTCCGACATGCGCTTTTCATCCACACCGCGCGGCAATTTCACGACCATGGAGTTTGGCGATTTCGAAAACCGGGAGTGCCCACGGTACATTCCGCAGTGGGGTTACCCGAGGCTGGATTTACTGGAATCGTCTTCGCGGTAGCTGATCAGTTTCAAGCCTGGCGGTAGCGATTCTCCCAGGAAGTTGCGCTGGGTGGCTTCATCCAGCTGTACAGCTTCATGCAACATCGTGATCCAGACCGGCGCCGCACCGGTGGCGGCCAATTTCGTCGCCACTTGGTCGCGCAATGCCGCCGGCAGATCGCGCGCTCTGTCGCCGGTCAGGCGTGCAAGGTGGGCTGCGGCAAACGGTGCCGCATCAACACGTTTCCAGTCAAGTGCGATGATCGCATCAAGCCAGCCTGCAGCGATGTCCGGCGGTACCACATCATGCGCGCTGCCATGGAACGGCTGGCGTGCACCGATGCGGGCGATCGCCCACAACACCAGGCTTTCCGGTGGGCCGCCACCCTGGATCGCCGAAGGCACATCGTTCAACAGGTCGAGCAGCCAATCGCCGACTTCGATCTTGTAGTTGGCCGGGATGCGTTCCAGCGATGCGACCAGCCGCAACATGTCGTCGTAGCTTCCCTTGACCAGATTCGGCGGACGCCGTTGCCGCTCCGCTTCGTCGCTCTGTACATTGAACGCGAAATCGTTGAGCAGTCGCTGTTGCGCATCCCGGTCCAGGCCGCCGGCGACACGCCGCCACATGGTCCACCATTCGGTCGCGGCCTGGCTGTCATTGCGATGCTGGATGCCGGTCTCGAACAGTGTCCATAGCTGCTCGATTCTCCAGTCATCTAGCGGATAGCCGAAACCGGGGCGCAAACTGTAACCGATCAGATTGAACCAGACGCGTTCATGGTCGGCAGATCGCCTGCGTCCGCGTGCGCGGCTCCAGAGCGCATCGAATAATTGCCGCAGCAGCGCAGTGTGCCAGCGTTCGCGGCTGCCAATGAGTTTCTCCAGCTGCGCACGAAGCTGCCTGACTTCTTTGGCATCGACCTTCTGTGCCCGTGTGCCGAAGATGCGGTCTATTTTTTCGATTGCTTCGGTAAATCGCGGCGGAAGTTCGTGTTCGTCCGTGCTTTCTGCCGTATCGCCGTGGTCGGCAGCGTCGCCGCGCAGCTGGAATTCAAGCAGCCAGCGCTGGCCCGGATCGGCGGTGCTGACGCAGTGCATTTCCAGCGTGCCGACTTCAGTCAGCGATGTTGCCAGCTGCACTGGCACATCGTGCTTGCGCTCCGAAGCATCCGACCGCAGCACCGCCGCTATCGGGGGAAGGCGGTCGAAGTCGCCGCCGTCGAGATCCACCAGTTCACCCAGAGTGGGAGCTTGCGTTGCGCCGGCATCGGCCGTGGAGGACATCAAATGGAAACGTACCGGCTGACCAAGGCGCAATGCGAAAGTCTGGTCGCTCAGCAAGACTTCTTTTCCCGGCTCGCTGCCACGCGCCAGGATGCATATTCCGCGGCGTGCGGGTGCGCGCGATACAGTTCGGCCGGCGTCGTCGATCACCAGGAAATAGCTGCGCGCTGAACCGCCGCCGATTTTCGGTGCCAGGCCTTCGCGCGCAAGCGAATACGCGACGGCGCCGCGAGCCACTGCGACGTCCGGATTCTCGTTATGCAACAGTCGCAGCGCTTGCCCGCGCCATGCACCGATCGTGTTTTCCAATCGTCGGGCCAACGCGGGAGCACGGAAAACGCCGCCGTTGAACAGCAAGGTATCCGGGACTGGCAGTATTCGTTCGGCCGGCGCGGATGAACCCAATGCATCGCGTGCCGCCGCTGCGTGCTGGTGCAGGAAGCTGGCAACGTGACGGGTGATGGCCGGGTCGCTGGCATACGGCAAGCCGAATTCAACGATCCCGCTGCGCCGCTGCTGTGCCTGCTCGGTCGCCGCCACCATCGGGAAGAACCCGTCCACAATCGCGCTTTCCACATCTTCTCGCGTTACTTCGATCGAGCGCGCACCGCCGATCAGGCTGGCGCCGGCACCGAGCAGCGTGACCGAAGTTTTCTCGGGCGCGCCTTGAGCAAGCAACTGTTCCTTCGCGGTGCGGCAACGCTCCAGCAACTGGGAAAGCCGTGCAGCCGACATTCTTCCCGCTGTCTTGCCTTCCGCACCGGCCGCCATGCGCTGTTCCACCATATGCGCCAGCACCAGGTCCATGTTGTCGCCGCCGAGCATCAGGTGCTTGCCAACGCCTATCCTGGTAATTTGCGGCTGACCGTCCTGCATTTCTACCTTGATCAGGCTCAGGTCGGTGGTCCCGCCGCCGACATCGCATACCAGGACCAGGCGGGTCTGTACCAGGTCACTTGCAAGACTGCTTCGATGCTGAAACAGCCAGTCGTAGAACGCAGCTTGCGGCTCTTCCAGCAGCCGCAATTGCGGCAGTCCGGCTTGCTGAGCTGCCCTGACTGTGAGCGCGCGGGCGGCTTCGTCGAATGAAGCGGGAACGGTCAGCACCACTTGCTGCTGCTCCAATGGAAACTCGGGAAAGCGCCAGTTCCACGCATGCCGCACATACGCTAGATAGCTTGCACTCGCGTCCACCGGCGATATCTTCGGCACTTCGTCACCGGCGCCCCAGGGGAGTATCGCCGCAAGGCGATCGACCGCCGCATGCGACAGCCAGCTCTTTGCGCTCGCGACCAGCCGGCCGGGAACCTGCGCTCCCAGCTGGCGCGCAAGCATGCCGATCACCACAGGCTCTTGCTGCGGCGCTTCCGGAACCGTCCAGGGAAGCTGCAATTCCGTTGCCGGCAATGCACCGCGGGCCGGGTGAAACCGCAGCGACGGCAACAGCGGCGCGGCTTTGACCTCGCCGGGCGCAACCAGTTGTTCAATGCCGAACAGCCGGATGTCATTGCTGCCCAGTTCGGCAAAGGCGACTACGGTATTCGTGGTGCCGAGGTCGATGCCGACCGCATAGCGTTTCATCGCATCACGATTCTTGTTGGCCGCGTACGTCGAACTCGACTTTCCAGCGCTCGTCGCCGCTGCGCGGAACGGCGGACAGTTCCAGCGTGCCGGCTTCGGTGACTTTGGCGTGCAACCTTACTTGCACCACGTCGCCCGGCTGCCGGCCTTCCGGCGGTAGCGTGGCCTGGATTTCATCCAGTTCCTGCAATTCGTCCGGTTGCCAGTAATCGAGCATGGTGCCGATCTGGTCTTGCCGGCGCGTTGACGAGCCGAAGAAGCGAAAGTGCACCGGCTCGCCGACCACGAGCCCGAATTCCTGCGTCTGCAACTCCGCTTCGCTGCCTTCCTCCATTCCGAACGGCGCAACGCAAAGCGCCTGAACCGGCGGCTCCATGCCCGGTATCGCCGGCATGGCCGACTCGACTGCGACATAAAAGGCGCGGGCGGTGCCACCACGGATCCTTACGCCTTGGCCGCGACGTACATAGCCATAGTAGGCCGCACCGCGCGCAACGGCGAGGTCAAGGTCGGCGCCGGTCAACAAGCGTGCCGGTTGCGCGTTTTCGGCCGCGAGCCAGCCATTGAGCGTCGCCAGTGTTCTTTCCGCCAGAATGCCGGATTTGAATACGCCGCCATTGAATAGCACTGCCGTCGGATGCAGAAAGCCGGCGCCGGAATCCGCGCCGCTGGCAAAGCCTTCAAGTTCGGCCAGTGCTGCGACATGGCGTCCGAGAAATCCGGCGAGATGCCGCGTGACTGCCGCATCCTGTGCAAACGGGAGTCCGAACTGCGTCAGCGCGGCGCGGGCACGAACCGCCGGACGTGCCGACGCATCGACCTGTGGAAAAAAGCCGTCGAGGATCACGGTACTGACTTCCTCGCTGGTGAGCTCGGTCCGTATCGAGCCGCCGATCAATTTCGAGCCGCGACTTGGAACGACGATCGGCATGGTCCGCGTATCCGGATCCGACAACAGTTTTTCTTTCGCGCTGCGGCACGCATACGTCAGCGCGCGCATTTGCCACGGGTCGAGCTGCGTGCCGTTTGACGCCAGCTTTCGTGCCACCACATGGGCCAGCGTCAGATCCATGTTGTCGCCGCCGAGCAGGATATGGTCGCCGACCGCGATCCGATGCAGTTCCAGATTGCCTTCGCGCTCGACGACTGCGATCAGTGAAAAATCGCTGGTGCCACCACCGACATCGATGACGAGAATGATGTCGCCAAGCTGCACCTCTTTGCGCCAGCGTCCCTGGCTCGCCTGGATCCAGTTGTACAGCGCCGACTGCGGCTCCTCCAGCAGCGTCGGCGACTCGTAACCCGCCGCTCTGGCAGCTTCCGCAGTCAGTTCCCGTGCCGCCGGATCGAACGAGGCCGGAATCGTGACGGTAATGTCCTGCTGATTGAATGGCGCATCCGGATGCGCGAAGTCCCATGCCTCGCGCAGATGCCGCAGGTAGCGAACCGACGCGCCAAGCGGTGATATGCGTGTTATTTCGTCCGGCGCATCGCTGGGCAGGATAGCCGCCCGGCGGTCCACGCCGGGATGGCACAGCCAGCTTTTGGCACTGGACACCAGGCGTATCGGCGTGGTCGCGCCACGGCTGCGCGCCAGTTCACCGACGATGTCGTGTTGCGCGTCGCTCCACGGCAAGCCCAGTTCGCCCGGGGCCAGTTCATCCACATGCGGAAGATAAAGGAAAGACGGCAACAGCGGCTGCGCGTCGACCGCGCCGGGCGCGGTGAGCTGCGGGATATCGAGCACGCCATGACTGGTTTTCTCGCCGTCGCTGGCACGCATGTCCGTGTAGGCGAGGGCGCAGTGCGTGGTGCCGAGATCAATGCCGATTGAAAACTGCGGTGAAATCATAGCTCCACCTCGGCCGGCGCCAGTACCGATGCATCGTGCTGCTCGGTCAGCTTCGGCAAGCGCGTATCGGTCACACGCCAGCCGCGATGCGATAGACTGCCGCGAAAGGGCGCCTTGCCGACGACGTTTCCGGTCAGCCGAATTGCGGCGGCATCGAATCCTTCGCTCAAGGTGATGCTGCTGCCTTCGCTTTCGTCGCGCACCGGCGCGATGGTGAAATGCTCGGCCAATACCTTTCCGCAACCTTCATGCACGACGCGCGCGGCCGCGCCTATTTCTGCATCAGAATAGCTTGTGATGTCCTCCATCGCGAAATCGATCAGGCGCGCGTCGCGCTGCAAAAGGCTCAACAGCTGGAGCGCTGCATCCGGCGCAGTTTCTTTCAATGGGGTAGGGGCTGCTTTCGATGGTTCTTCCGGGGGGGTTTTAGTGGCGGGAGATTGCTTCGCATCGCGCTGAAGACGCTCGATGCGTGTCGCGAAATCGATATTGGAAAAAGTCCGGAAAAAAGCGCCGAAGGCGAGGGGGATTCTGCGTAAAAATGATGGCTTCTCGTCGTTCTCCACATTAGATTTGGGCTCGGCCATGTATTGCTCCTGATTTATTTTAGGGTTCCAGCGAAGAATGGTTCTTACCTTTGAACACGGAAGTGGCGTGTTTTACGCTCGCTCATGGAGCGTCGCTTTCATTCATGCCACGAAATAAGCAGGCGTTGCGTCATGTCACTGCGCTGAAAAGCAGATTTTTCGTTACGCGACATTGCCTACGCCGGTTATTTCCAGCCAACACCGTCTTCCGGTTCTACCTGCAATTGTCGGCAGTTCTTGGGCAGTGATTTCGGCGATTAGTTTTTACCGACGAATAGAAAAGTATTTGCTGCGACCGAGCGAGACGTTGAGTGCTTGTCGATACGATGGCAACAGTATGCTCGCAGCGAATGGCGCGCTTCGGCGTCTCGCCACTCGAGCTGCAATATCAAGGAACGAATTTTGGGCTAAAAACAAAAACCCGCTTAAGCATTCATGCTTAAGCGGGTTTTCGCATTTCTTCGAATGTCGTGAAACATTGAATTGGTGGAGGCGGCGGGAATCGAACCCGCGTCCAAAGGCACTCTACAGACAGTTCTACATACTTAGTGCTGCCATTTGATTTAACCCAGCCGACGCGGACGCACACGCTTCGTCAAGGCGAGTCACCTAAGTTTAACCGTTAACCAAGTAACCCGGCCAACAGCGATTCCCTGTATATGACTCTACTGCTGTTGCCAGCCCACCCCAGGGAAGAAGTGGTGTAGAGCTAGAAAGTTCTTAGGTTTCTAGAGGTTTACGCTGCGAGAGCGTAAGATTCATCGTTTGCATTTAAGCATTTCCGGTTGGATTTACGAGGTAGCCAGTCCTCGGTATGCCCTGCGCTGCTTTGCAACCCCTGTCGAAACCAGGTCGCCCCCAAAACAGTAAATCTATTGTATCGCATCAGATGCGGTCGGGTTCGCTGAATTCAAGGCCAGGTGATGCTCGATCAACGCAAGTAATTCAAGAGGCGTCATTGCTAATGCGTGCGCATTCCAGGTGCTCGGTTCGATGTTGCCGCAATAGCCCCATCCTGCGGCAATCGTGTGCATCCCGGCGGCATGACCGGCCTGAATGTCGCGCAGGTCGTCGCCAACATACCAACAGTCGTTTGGAGAAAGGTTCAGTCGTCGTGCTGCTTCGAGCAGGGGGGCGGGATGCGGCTTCGAATGCGGGGTTGTATCGCCGGAAATGACGCAGCCCGCATCGGCCAATCCAATTTTCGGTACCAAAAGATCGGTAAACCTGGCCGCTTTATTGGTTACGATTCCCCACGGAATATGGGATTTCGCAAAATGCGCCAGCAATGTCGGAATGCCATCAAACAATCGACTTTTACTTGCAATATCGGCTTCGTAGTTATCAAGAAAACCTTTTCGTAAATCTTCGTAGCCTTCATCACCCGGCTGAAGTTGGAACGCTGCACCGATCAGGCCGCGCGCACCGGCTGATGCAACCGGGCGTAATGCGGCGTACGATGTCGGGAGGCATCCGCGCACAACCTGAAGTTTGTTTACCGCTGCAGCCAGGTCCGGTGCAGTGTCTGCCAAGGTGCCATCGAGATCGAACAGGATTGCCTGAGGTACGGACATAGAGGGAGCAGATTTCATATTGCTTTTTATCGGGTCTGCCGAGCTCTAATCATTTGAAAACCGACAAATTTTGAACGAAGTTGTGAGGCATGTTTTTTTACGCAGATTTATTGCAAGCGATAAGATAATTAACATCGGTATTCTGATTGAGCGAATATATCTTTGTAAGTGGATTGTAGGTCATGCCCTTCATCGCGTCTAACGTAAGACCCGCATTTCGAACATGCTGAGCAAGTTCCGCTGGAGTGATGAATTTTGCGTAGTCGTGGGTACCCTTGGGTAAAAGATTGAGCAAATACTCCGCACCGATCACGGCAAACAAATATGATTTCGGATTACGGTTCAAGGTTGAGAAAAACACCTGTCCGCCGGGTTTTACCAAGGTAGCGCAGGCTCGCACTATCGAGGCTGGATCGGGTACGTGTTCCAGCATCTCCATGCAGGTCACGACATCATAGGCGGCTGGTTCGCGCGCCGCCAATTCTTCAGCGGAAATCATTTCATAGCGTACTTGCACGCCTGATTCCAGGCTGTGCAGGTCGGCTACTTTCAACGCTTTATCAGACAGGTCGATGCCGGTGACACGTCCGCCTTTTTTTGCCATCGATTCAGCCAGAATTCCGCCGCCGCATCCAATGTCGAGGATCGATTTTCCGGCAAGTGGCGCATGCGCGTGAATCCATTCG
>JAKFFO010000086.1:0-27175 GCA_036675035.1 Oxalobacteraceae bacterium | reverse complement strand
GATGATGAAGGCGCGATCCGCGGCTTCGTGCTCGACAAGGGCGCCAAGGGCTTGTCGGCACCGGCGATCCACGGCAAGTTCGGTCTCAGGGCATCGATCACCGGTGAAATCGTGATGGACGACGTGTTCTGTCCGGAAGAAAACGCATTTCCCGAGGTGCGCGGCCTGAAGGGACCGTTCACCTGCCTGAATTCGGCACGGTACGGGATTGCATGGGGTGCGCTGGGGGCGGCCGAATCGTGCTGGCATATCGCGCGGCAATATGTGCTGGACCGGAAACAGTTCGGCCGGCCGCTGGCGGCGAACCAGCTGATCCAGAAGAAGCTGGCCGACATGCAGACCGAGATCACGATGGGCCTGCAGGGGTGTTTGAGGCTGGGACGGATGAAGGATGAGGGCACGGCGGCGGTGGCGATCACGTCGATGATGAAGCGCAATTCGTGCGGCAAGGCGCTGGACGTGGCACGGATGGCGCGTGACATGCTGGGCGGCAACGGGATCAGTGATGAGTTTGGCGTGATCCGGCACATGGTGAACCTGGAAGTGGTCAATACCTATGAGGGTACGCATGATGTGCATGCGCTGATCCTCGGGCGCGAACAGACCGGGATTGCGGCGTTCTGAAATGAAAACGACTTTCAGTGATGTGCCGCCGGCGCAGTCCGCAGCGCTGGAAGGAGTCAAGGTGCTGGATCTGTCCCGCATTCTCGCCGGTCCATGGGCCGGGCAGTTGCTGGGCGATCTCGGCGCCGACGTGATCAAGGTCGAACGCCCCGGCGCCGGCGATGACACGCGCAGCTGGGGGCCGCCGTGGCTGCGTGACGAGTCCGGAGAGCCGACCAGAGACGCTGCCTATTTTTTCAGCGCCAACCGGAACAAGCGCTCGCTGGCAATCGACATCAGCACCGCGCAGGGGCAATCGCTGATTCGCGAACTTGCATGCAAGGCCGATGTCCTGATCGAAAACTTCAAGGTCGGCGGACTCAAGGGATACGGGCTGGATGCCGGGTCGCTGCTCCAGCTCAATCCCCGGCTGATCTATGCATCGATCACGGGTTTTGGACAGACCGGACCCTACGCTGCGCGGGCCGGCTACGATTTTCTGATCCAGGGCATGGGCGGACTGATGAGCGTCACCGGCCGCCACGACCAGGAAGAAGGTGCGGGGCCGCAGAAGGTGGGCGTCGCGCTGACCGATGTCATGACGGGTCTGTATACGGCGGTCGGCGTGCTGGCGGCTTTGGCCGACAGGGCCAGGACCGGCAAAGGGCAGCACATCGACATCGCGTTGCTCGATGTGCAGGTCGCGGCATTGGCGAATCAGGCGGTCAATTACCTGATAGGCGGGACCGTGCCGGAGCGCATGGGCAACGCGCATCCGAACATCGTTCCGTACCAGGATTTTCCGACCGCCGACGGCGACATGATTCTCGCAATCGGGAACGATGCACAGTTCGCGCGTTTCTGCGAGGTCGCAGGCCATCCGGAATGGGCGCGAGATGCGCGTTTTTCGACCAACCGCGGCCGGGTCGAAAACCGTGCGGCATTGTTGCCGTTGATTCGGCAAGCGACGGTATTTCGCAGCACGCAGGATTGGATGGACGCACTGGAGCGGACCGGCGTGCCATGCGGGCCGATCAACCGCATCGACCAGGTGTTCGGCGACCCGCAGGTACAGGCCCGGCAATTGCGGGTGACGCTCGCGCATCCTGTTGCGGGAACGGTGCCGCTGGTAGCCAATCCGATCCGTTTATCCGAGTCGCCTGTCCAGTACCGGCGCGCGCCTCCTTTGCTGGGCCAGCATACGGAAGAAGTGCTGTCCGACTGGCTCGGCTTGTCCGAACCCGATATGCAGCAGTTGAAAGACGCTGCAGTCATCCGCTAACTCTCGCGGCAACGAGTGCAGCCACATGAAGGAACGACGAACGTAATGAAATCCAATCCGATCAACTGTGAATGGATCGCCTGTGCCCGCTCCCGGCCGCGGGAACAGGCGCGCCATGCGGCCGAATTCCAACCCAGCGTGAAAACCGTATACGGCGCGGCGGGTTGAAACCGGATATGCTGGTTGTCCCGCATGCCGTTACCGGAATGCGGCTGCGCCACAGTGCAAGAAATCCGGTTTGACTTGCCGATTTTAAGGAACGCATCTTTCTCCTATGATTTATGGATAGCGTCGACTTGCAAGTTCTATGCACGGCACTGGATTGGTGCCATGCCGGCCACCGGGTTTGCCTGCTGACGGTAGTTGAAACCTGGGGATCGGCACCGCGTCCGCCCGGCGCAATGCTTGCGTTGCGGGATGATGGCCGCATCGTCGGATCGGTATCGGGCGGCTGTGTAGAAGATGATTTGATCGAGCGCGTAAGGAATGGCAGCCTATTCACGGCGAAGCCGGAACTCATCACTTATGGCGTTACGAAAGGCGACGCCGCGCGCTTCGACCTTCCGTGCGGCGGCACACTGCGCGTGGTCCAGGAACCGGTGACCGATACCAAATGGATCGCCGAACTGATCGAACGTATTACCGATCACCAACTGATCGCCCGAGTGCTGGACATGGCGAGCGGCCAGGTGACCTTGCATCCGGCCTTGCCGAATGAGCAGCTTGGTTTCGACGGGCAGACGCTGCGCGCGATACACGGTCCCCGCTGGCGTCTTCTGATCATCGGCGCCGGACAAATCTCGCGCTATGTCGCACAAATGGCGCAAGCGCTGGATTACGAAGTGATCGTGTGCGACCCGCGCGAGGAATATGCGGCAAGCTGGGACATGCCAGGCGTCATGCTAAGCAGGGACATGCCGGATGATCTGGTGCTCGCATTGAACCTGGATATGCATTCTGCAGTCGTTGCGTTGACACATGATCTGAAACTTGACGACATGGCATTGATGGAGGCGTTGAAATCGGAAGCGTTTTACGTCGGCGCATTGGGTTCGCGCGCAAACACCGCTAAACGGAAAGAGCGGCTGGCCTTGCTGGATGTCAGTCCGGCTCAAATTGAGCGGCTGTACGGCCCGGTAGGTCTGCGCATCGGAAGCCGCACCCCTCCTGAAATTGCCATTTCAATTCTCGCCGAAGTTACCGCAGTAAAAAACGGTGTCCGTATCGGTCCGGCATTGAACCCGCCGTTGCACGGTGCTTTCGATAAGCAGGAGCTGTGATGTCACGGCACGGTGCTGCCCCAGTGACAGGCATCTTGCTCGCAGCGGGAAAAGGCACGCGTTTCGACCGCAGCGGCATCCAAAACAAATTGACGCAGATGCTCCGCTGCGGCGAGAGCGTGATTGCAGCATCGGCGCGGAATTTGCGGGCGGCAGTGCCCGCCATGGTTGTCGTTGTGCGGCCAGGCACGGTGGAATTAACCGAGCTGCTTCGGTCAATCGATTGCCGGATAGTGGAATGCCCGTTTGCCGGTGAAGGCATGGCCGCATCGCTGGTGTATGCGCTACGTGAAGCGCAAGATGCGGAAGGCTGGGTAATTGCATTGGCGGATATGCCCTACGTGAAACCGGCGACCATCGCGGCCCTGGCCCACGCGATCGGCAATGGCGCCGATATCGCCGTACCGACCTACCTCGGTCAACGCGGCAATCCGGTTGCGTTCAGCCGAAAACATCTGCCTGAACTGCTGCGCCTGACCGGCGATGAAGGTGCCCGCCGCTTGCTGGCCACCTTGCCGGCAACCAAGGTCGTCACCAACGACGCGGGAATTTGCAAGGATATCGATACCGCAGCGGATTTGGCATGATGCGAAATCCGTCATTGCGATGACACACCGTTCCGACGCCATATGGTGTGCTTGAATTGCACTCGTGCTGCATAAAAAAATCCCCGCGATTATTTTCTAACCGCGGGGATTTCAGAGTCAACGTGCCATTATCTCAATGGCGCGCGCATCAGTCCGGCTTGGCCGGACGTTCCATCTTGCACGAAGTGGGTTGAGATGAGACGAACGACTCGAGCTTGACGTCGGTCTTCCAGCCGTAGCCGGTATTCTCCGAATCATTCTTGACGCCGGGACCGCCGGCTTTGGTCCAGGTTGCGATATACAGCGGCTCCTGCAGTTGATGATCGGCCTTGCGCATTTCCACTTCACCGCTCAAGCCCTTGTATTTCATGCCTTCCAGTGCATAAGCCACCGCGATCGGATTGCTTGTGCCGGTTTGCTTGACGGCCTTGGACAACATGCCGATGATGCTTTGGGCGCCCATCCATTCGAAATCCAGTTTGTATTTTTGCTTGAAGCCATTGATGACTGCGGCATTGGCTGGATCGGTTTCAGCGTTGCTATGCCAGTAGGCGATCATCTTGACGCGGTCTGCGGCGTTGGCACCCATCGCCGTCGGAGTGCCGTCGAAGAATGCGTAGAACGTGTAGAAATTGGTTTTCAGGCTGGCCTCTTTTGCGGCCTTGACCATCAGGCTCAAGTCGGTGCCCCAGTTGCCGGTGAGGACGGTATCCGCGCCGGATGCCTTGATTTTTGCGATATACGGCGAGAAGTCTTTGACCTGGCCGATCGGGTGCAGGTCATCGCCGACGATTTCAATATCGGGGCGCTTCCGTTTCAGCATCTCGTTGGCGGCTTTTGAAAACTGATGGCCATGCGCATAGTTCTGGCCGATGATATAGACCTTCTTGATGCTCTTGTCTTTTGCCAGTTCGGCGGTAATGCCTTCCATTTTCATGTCGGTGTTCGCATCAAAACGGAAATGCCAGAAACTGCACTTGTGATTGGTAAGATCCGGGTCGATCGCTGCGCCGTTGAAGTAGACCACTTCTTTACCTGGGTTGCGCTTGTTGTGCTTGTTGATTGCATCGACCATGGCCAGTGCGACACCGGATCCGACCTGATGAATCACATAGCGGATGCCCTGATCGGTAGCCAATTTCAACTGGTTCAGCGATTCCTGCGGGCTTCCCTTGCCATCCATGACCACCAGTTCAAAGGTATTGTCTCCGGCCCACTTCTGCTTGTTGGCTTGATCGATGAACATCTCGAAACTGTTGATCGAATTCTTGATCAATGGTGCAAACGGGCCGGTCACGGCATCAATATAGGCAATCCTGATATTTTCTGCGCTGGCTGAAGGAGCGGCGAAAGCGGCTGCCATGGAGAACGCGAGAACCAGCGGGCGGAATTGATTTTTCATTTGTCTGCTCCTTATTGAAATCGTTTTAAAAGATGGTGGTCGGCGTTACCGGCGATCGTGTCCGCGACCGCGCTGTATGCGCCGTCATTCACTATGTCGCGCGCTTGGCTATCCGGCTGGCGCTTGATCTCAGGCCGCTGCCGCATAGCGCGCGTTTTGCCGCTCCCGGCGCGCCGGTTCTAAAACGATTTGTCCTTGCTGGGCTCATGTCGTCTCCTCATGTTGTCTTGATAATAATAATTATTGATTGCGGTTTGACCGGGCCATCGTTTTGCGTTGGCTGTTCATATTTGTGCCCATTGAAGGGTCTTTGAAATCTGAACGTTTGATGACCGGTAGCGCGAATTTCATTTGGCAGGCCTGAATTCGGCTTTTGCCATAATGAGCGCGAACGCAACGAATTGCCATACCGTACTACTACTGCATGCCCGGCGCGGGCCGGTATGCGGAGCGGTGGACGTGGGTATGGTTAAAAATACAATGACAACAGGCCGAACTGCGCGCAATCCGGTGTACGTTCACCATCAGAATAGTGTCGCGCCCAGCCGAATCCAATAGTCAATTACAATCGATCCACTGAGAGTTTCACAAAGGTTTTTTCATGACGACACAAGCCGTATTAAGGCCTGCGGCCACGCTGGTTCTGGTGCGCGACGATGCGCACGGAATGGAAGTATTCATGATGCAGCGTACCCACAAGGCAGCGTTCGTGCCGGGTGGTTTCGTATTTCCGGGCGGGGCGCTTGATGCGTGCGACAGCAATGCCTGCTTCGACACGCATTGCAAGAATATCAATGATCAGGATGCCCGGCGAATTCTCAACATTGAAAAAGACGGACTGGCGTACTGGGTTGCCGCAATTCGTGAATGTTTCGAAGAATCGGGAATGCTGCTCGCCTATGGCAAGAATGGTGGGCTAATCGATTTGAACAGATCCGAGTGTGCCGCAATTTCCGCTGCGCGTCCGCGCGTTGCGGCGGGCGAATTGGCGTTCGATGAGCTGTGCCGCATGCACGGGTTGACGCTCGCGCTGGATCGCCTTGCCTATTTCGGCCACTGGATCACGCCGATGGGAGCGCCGCGCCGCTTCGATACGCGTTTCTTCATCGCTGTCGCACCGGAAGGGCAGAGTGCTTCGCATGACAATAACGAAACCATTGCGCACGCGTGGATGCGCCCCGCCGATGTGCTGGAACGCCATCGCGCCGGCCAGATCGACCTGATGTTCGCGACCACCAGCACGGTCGAGATGCTGGCGCAATTTGCCGGTACGGATGCATTGATGGATCATGTCCGCAACATGGATGCCATTCCGAGCCATGTGCCGCGGGTCTCAGCCTCGCGCAACGGCCGGCGGGTATTGGTTCAGGCGGATTATGCGTATGCCGAAGTGGGTAAACTCGATCCGCACGGCAAGGGGCACGTGTCTTGCGAACTGTTGCCCGGCGTGGCAACGCAGCTGTCGGACAAGGTGTGCCGCATCGTGGCGCCCAACCCGGGATTCATGACCGGACCGGGCACCAACAGTTATCTCATCAAAGCCGGCGCCGACTTTGCGGTGATCGATCCGGGTCCGGCACTCGAACAGCATGTGGACGCGCTGCTCGCGCACACGAATGGACGGATTCGCTGGATATTGGCCACGCATACGCATATGGACCATTCGCCTGCGGCAGCGATGCTCGGGGAACGCACCTGCGCGCCGACATACGGCATGCCCGCACCGGATGGCAGCCATCAGGACCGCGCTTTTCGGCCAGACCATGTGCTTGCGCATGGCGAGGCGATCGATATCGGCGGTCACGTGCTGCGTGCGATTCATACGCCGGGGCATGCGTCGAATCATCTTTGCTATCTGCTCGAAGACGAGCGCCTGCTTTTTACCGGCGACCATATCATGCAGGGATCGACTGTCGTCATCAATCCGCCCGATGGTGACATGATTACGTATCTTGCTTCGCTCGCCTACCTGAAAACGCTGGACCTGGCCTATCTGGCACCCGGACATGGCTTCCTGATCGATCATCCGCACCAGGCGGTGGACCGGTTGCTGGCGCACCGGCTGCGCCGCGAACACAAGGTGATCAGGACACTGGAAACATCATCAGGCGGTGCCACCATTGATGAACTGGTAGCCGTTGTCTACGATGATGTGCCGGCGCAGCGGCACGCGATGGCAAGCCGCTCCCTGCTGGCGCACCTCCGAAAACTGGAGACGGAGCAGCGGGTAACCGGTATCGGCGAACGATGGGAAATCACGCGGACAGTACCGAATGGCGAGGCCTGAACGCGGCTGCATAACGAAAGCACTTTGTTGAAGCCTCGTAATTTTCTTCTGCGCAAATCATTTGCACGATAGTTGGTTGAAGCGGGTTGATTCAACTATGTTCATTGGACGAAACGGCATTTCCTGCAATCGAGAAGCCGTGTCCGTTCGTCTGTTGGTCCGGCGAGAACCGGCGGCAATATTTTCGGTCTCTTCCACACCATGCTTCAAGGCGGCGACAAGATATGCAGGAACGCAATGGCTGCATTCATCTTCATATATATATTGCAATGGCGTCACTGCATTGTGCAGCGGCGGATTCGAATTTTCATGAATAGTTTCATCCATTTGCGCCAAGCCTGGAAAGTCGGATTTTTCGCACCTTTCCCGGAACCATGACCGGCGCACGAGATCATGAAGGATTACAAGCTAAAGTCAGGTAACGTCGATTTGCCGCGGTGTCATGCGGTCACAGCGAACGCTGGTCAAGTCGCCGCGCGGCGACACCACTGGGGTCCATCATGAGCATAGCAAACGGCGGTAGCGGTGTGGTGCTGGTTTCATCCTGTGTGAGTTGGGACGACCCGGAATGCCACGAAAGCGTAACGCAGGCCGCGCTGGCACGCAGACTGGCGACTCTCAAGGGTTATGAATTCGCCGGAGAATTCGATGCGGCACGCACGTATCCCGGACCGGTGTATCTGGTGCCCGGCGATACCATGGTCGGGCGCAATGCGGCCCAACGCTGCGGGGTACGCAGCGAACACGACTTGTTTGGCGGACTGGTGCCGTTCGCCTTTGTCGCCACCAAGCTATTGACGCATCCTCTGCATGGAGCGGATGCGGTTGCGCCAACGGGCTGGTCGCCGGCATTCGCCGACAGCACCTCGGATGTGGTGCTGCCCGGTTATTCGGCGTTCAGCGTCGACGACGCGCGCAGTGCCGCATTGACATTATTGCGGACCGGCCCGGTACGCATCAAGGACCCTGGCGGTATCGGCGGCCTGGGTCAAAGCGTTGTTGCCGATCGCGCGCAGCTGGACTCCGCACTGGATGCACTTGAGCCGGCGCAGATCGCGTGCGAAGGCATCGTGGTCGAACAAAACCTCAGCGAAGTGGCGACATACAGCGTCGGCCAAGTCCGGGTCGGCACGTTGCTGGCAACCTATTTCGGTGTTCAAAACCTTACCCGCAACCATCAGGACCAGGAAGTGTATGGCGGCTCGGACCTGGTCGTGGTGCGCGGCGGCTTCGATGTCTTGCTGGACCGGAATATCGATGAAAAATTACGTCTCGCAATTTTGCAGGCGCGCCGTTACCACGATGCTGCGCTGGCCTGCTATCCCGGCATGTTTGCATCGCGCTGCAATTACGACATTGCGCAAGGCAGGGATGATCAAGGTGACTTGCGTTCCGGCGTACTGGAACAATCGTGGCGCATCGGCGGTGCCAGCGGCGCCGAGCTGGCCGCGCTGGAAGCGTTCAGCGCGGATCCCGCGCTGAAGGTCGTGGCTGCGTCAACCGTTGAAATCTACGATGAAAGCCCGCCACTGCCGGCCGGTGCATGCATTTACTTTCAGGGGATCGATCGGCGCGTCGGTGCGCTAACCAAATATGCGAGGTGCGATCAGCATGTCGACACGCGATGAAATAATCGATATTCCGGTTGCCGGCGAACGGATTGCCGGCACCCTGGTCACACCCGGCGTGCTGATACCGGGCGTATTGTTCGTTCATGGATGGGGCGGCAGCCAGCAGCAATACCTGGCCCGCGCGCGCGAAATAGCCGCGCTCGGTTGCGTGTGCCTGACCTTCGATTTGCGCGGCCATGCCGATACGAAAGGGCAGTACGACACCGTGTCGCGCAAGGACAACCTGGGTGACTTGCTTGCCGCATACGACGTGCTGGCCGGTCAGCGCAACGTGGACCCGAATGCCATCGCGGTAGTTGGCAGCAGCTATGGCGGATATCTCGGCGCAATTCTCACTACGCAGCGTGCCGTCAAGTGGCTGGCGCTGCGCGTGCCGGCGTTGTATATGGACAGCGAATGGGAAATGCCCAAGCGACAGTTGCACACGGACCAGGATCTGATCGGATACCGCAAGACCGTGATTCCATCGGAAGCCAACATCGCGCTGCGCGCATGCAGCGAATTCAGGGGCGATGTGCTGATTGTCGAATCGGAGCGCGACGATACCGTGCCGCATGCGGTAATAACGAATTACCGGGAAGCCTGCAACGGCGCCAGATCGCTGACCTACCGGATGATCGACGGCGCTGACCATGGCTTGACCGAAAACTGGTCGCAGCGCGCGTATACCACGGTGCTGGTGAACTGGATGACCGAGATGGTGCTGGGAGCACGGGAAGATAATACGCAGGACAAGACGCCGGTCATGACCGGGCAGGAAGTGCCGGAAGCGCCGTCGCCGCCGACTTGACCGAAACCGGGTAACGCGAATCCGATGCGGCGGATTAATGCATGGAAAATTAATGCGTGGAATTTTCTTTCGCCCGCATCAGTATCCGCCGCTCAGTAACCGTTCTCGGTAACCATCCTCAATAACTGTCATATACCGACTGCCGCCGTTCGAACAGCGGACGCGCGCCGGAACGGTCGATGTGCCGGCGCCGCGAGGCTCCGGCCAGGAAAAAATGCAGCGGATTGCGGCGTTCCTGCTCATGGTCGGCGCGCCGCCGCGTTTGCCGCATCGCGGGCCGGGCGGACATCCATGCCAGCGCCGCGAGACCGGCCGTGATGCCGACCAGCAGGCCGGTACGCGATCGCGCTGCGTGCTCGGAGCGCGGTGCATGCATTGCAGCGCCGTTCAGGCGTTCGTGATTTTCCCTCATGTTGTAGTCCCCTTGATCATGTCTGTGTTGATATGACCGACGCTGCAACATTTCGTTCTTTCGGTGCGCCGCCGTAAACCGCTGCGGACCCTCGTCATTACTTTTTTCAGCGCGTTTTTCATCGTGCCTGTCGTTGTGTCTGTCATCGCAACGGGCGAAACGACAGTTGCTGACTGACAAAGCCATCGAATGCGGCAAACAGCGACCGGTATCGTTGATGCTCCCGTTCAAGTTGCGCCAGTGCGTGACAAGTCGCCTCCAGCGTGGACAATTGATGCGGGCGCTGCGCCTTGCGAATCAGGTAAGCGGACGGCAGCGCATGGTCCAGGCTCAATCGCGGCAGCGATTGCAGTACTGGATTGCAATGAAGCATCTTCATGCTCTTGCGCCATGTCGCATCGAGCACAACCAGGCGCAGCCGGCCCGGCTGTGCAAGCCAGGCCGAATCCAGCGCCGGAGCCGGCGGCATGCCGGCGGTGGGCGGATACAGCAACATTGTATATACCGGGTCCGCGGTCGATCCGTGCAAAAACGTTTGCAGCTGGTCCACCGGAAATGTTTCGCCGATTTCAAGGTGGCAGCGCGCCAGGCTCAGATGAAGCAGGCGCGCGCTGCCCTTGGCATGGTGAACTTCGGACGGATGCTGGAGGATCAGCACATCGGTCGCGTTCGCAACCGGTGCGATCCAGCGGCAGATGCAGCCGCGTTGCGGCCTCAGGCACCGAGCGCAAGAGGCACGGCGGCTCGGAACCGAAAGCGGGATGATGTGCATGCGCCGAGGCTTTTCCAGACCGGAGGCGTCAACGGATGCGGAGAAAAGGAATCAAGATCTGAACGGCATGCCGCCAGCCGCATGGAGCATACGATGCAACGCCATTTTCATGAAGCGCATCGGCCGGCATGTCTGCATTCGACGCGTTTCCGGACAATAAAAAATGGGCTGAAACGGATTCCAGTTTCATCAGTGCGAATCAAGGGCGGTACAGATCAGTCGTTATCACTGCCTGCCTGCGTTGACCATTGAATATCGCGGGACGGCACCACCGTCGAAATCGCATGCTTGTACACCATCTGAATATTGGTACTGCGCAGCATGACGACATACTGGTCAAACGATTCGATCTGCCCCTGCAGCTTGATGCCGTTGACCAGAAACATGGACACGGGCACTTGTTCTTTGCGCAAGGCGGTCAGAAATGGATCTTGTAACATTTGCGCTTTGTTGCTCACGGCGGCTCTCGATAATGATGAAAACCATCAGTGTATAGCAGGCGGAAATGTCGCGTATTGCCGATTACATCAAACTCCCGGTTGATTCTTGTGCGTGGCCGGTTCAGTGAACGATTTCAGGTGCCATGCCGCCGATCGAATTCGTATACAGAAAGGCGGTCGAACATCGGCAGATGAACCGGTGGAAAAATATTTTTTTGTTACTGACCTGGGACCACACTCGACCGGTGCCGATTGGCTCGCCATCGCCGCGATTGATCTGTATGCATATACAGTATAATCACTGCCGTGATTTGCGTTTATTCAGTCGGCACGCTTCCTGAGATACCGGCGATTAGCAATCGCTAAATATTTCCCGGACAGGAACGCCGTACATCAATCCCATTTTCTATTGGAGTGGCCTCAGTCGTGAGCGAAATTATTGTTCCCCTTTCCGATCCGTCACTGGAAGCGTCGTCGGAGTCCGGCATCAAAGTGCAGGAACCGCGTCTGTGGTGCGACGATGGCTGGACTGCGCAAGTCGTCAAAAACGAGGACGACGAAGGATGGGCAGTCGAAATGAGGAAGGATGGCGAAGCCGAGCCGGCTCTGGTCGGCCCGTGGACGATGGGGCGTGACAAGAAAAATCCGAAACCGCTCGACGCACCCGCATTCCATACGCTGGTCAAGACCGCATCCGAAGTCTTGCGCAGGCATGAACAGCAATTGCATGCCCAGTTGCACAAGCGCGTGACAGTGGACATCGGATCGGCAACATTCAACATCACCCTGGATATCGTTCCGGATGACGATGATCCGTACGCGCTACTGACCGCTCGCGATATCGACGACATGCAGCTGGCGCGGGTGCATGTCGCGCCGACATTCAAGTTGAGCCGGGAAAGTGCGGCGGCCTGGATAAAGAACGATTTTCGCAGGCCGGATTGATGCCACGGATTAAGGCGATAAGTTAACGTAATGAATTGAGGAAAATTCCGGAATCCGGATGCATGGCATAACGTTTCCAGTTCACCTTGCATGACTGCTTGTCGATTGCGGAAAATGTTTTTACCCGAATTTTTTTTGAACTCGCCGTGCCAGAAAATCTCTAAGGTTCAGGCGGCTCGCATTCACAGCGCTAGTAGTAGCAGGTGCAGTTGTTCCTTGCTGTGAAATGATGAGTCGCCTTCGTTTCCGGTTTGTCTCCCTTTTTCTGAAGCCGAACCCATGAGCATGAACCTCATGGGTTTCTTTTATCCGTAATGGATTTCCGAGTCTTTCTTTCGCCTCTTCCGCCTTTGATTTCGGAACATGGGTCCTGCCAATCGGCCGGGCTGCCCTGCCTGTTTGTGCCCGCGGTGAAGTCGTCTCAGGACAACAGGGTCGCCACCTCGGCGTAGAGCGGAATGCCGAAGATTATGTTGAACGGAAAGGTAAGGGCAAGCGACATTCCGAGATACATCGACGGATTGGCTTCGGGAATCGCGTAGCGGAGCGCCGCCGGCACCGCAATATAGGATGCGCTCGCGGCAAGTACCATCAGGAGGATGGAATTTCCGATGCCCACACCGAACAGCCTGCTCATGCCGAGCGCCACGGCCGCGTGGAGCAGCGGGCAGATGATGGCGTATGCCAATAGCCACGGCGACGTACCCTTCAGGTTGCCGAGCTTGCGTGATGCAAGCAAGCCCATGTCCAGAAGAAACAGTGCCAGCATGCCCTTGAACAGGTCGCCGGTAAATGCATGCATCGCGGTCTCGCCCGCCGCACCGGTCAGCATGCCGATTGCCAGCGCGCCGAGCAGCAGCATCTGCGCTCCGTCGGTAAATGATTCATGCAGCAATTTTCCGATGGAGGACGTGATGCCAGGAAATCCGCCAAGCGCCGGGACTGCCGCTGCGCCCGACGCTACCGGCACGATCGGCATGGCCGCCGACTGGCGAATCTGGTTGGCAAGCAGCACCGCGATCACGATCGCAGGAGATTCCATCAACGCCATTGCAGCCGCCATGTGCCCGCCGTAGGCGATTTGATTCGAATCGAGAAATTGGGTGGCGGTTATGAATGTCACTGCACTCACTGATCCGTAGGTGGCTGCAATCGCTGCCGCATCAAGGCGCGAGACGACGCGCTTCAGCAAGCGATAGCCGGCCAGCGGAATGATGACTGCAAGCGTTGCTGCGCATGTCAGCGTGATGGCAACTTCGTCGGTCAGACCCGACTTCGCCAAAGCAAACCCGCCCTTCAATCCGACCGCCATCAGCAGGTACAGCGATAGAAAGCGCGATATTTGAGAAGGTATTTCGAGATTTGATTTTACGAGGCCGGCGAGCACCCCGAAAATGAAGAATAGAACCGCTGGATCGGTAAAGCCGGGCATTATTTTCCTTCGATGTTTGACGCATGCATGGTACCTAGGCTCGTTTATTTAGTAAAATCAATAATAATTATGAATTCCATCGAGTTTTATCTATGAGTATTTCCTTTCGACAGTTACGGGTATTTCTCGCAGTGGCTGAACACAACAGCATCACGGCTGCGGCCGAGGCGTGTCATGTGACCCAGCCGACGGTTTCCATGCAGATGAAGGAACTGTCGGAATCGGTCGGCTTGCCGCTTTACGAGCAAATCGGCAAACAGCTGTATCTGACTGCGGCGGGTGAAGCAGTGGCCGAAACCGCGCGTTCGATGGCGGACGAGTGGGCGCGCCTCCAGCAAACCATCGATGCGATGAAGGGGCACCGGAAAGGGCGCCTGCGCGTGGCGGTGGTCAGCACCGCGCAGTATTTCGTTCCGCGCATGCTCGGCGGATTTTGCCAGGCATACCCGGAAGTCGATATCTCGCTTGCTGTGCTCAACCGGGACGGCGTGGTGCAGCGCTTGCGGCAGAATGCCGATGACCTGTACATCATGTCGACGCCGCCGGAAGACATGATGCTCGAACAGCATGCTTTCCTGGACAATCCTCTGGTTGTCATTGCGCCGTCCGCGCATCCGCTGGCACGCAAGCGAAAATTGACATTTTCGAGCATCGCGAATGAGCCGCTGATTCTTCGCGAGCCGGGTTCCGGAACGCGGCATGCGTGCAACGCCCATTTCAAGAAACACGGATTCGAGCCGAAAGTGCGGCTGGAGCTGGGCAGCAACGAAGCGATCAAACAGGGCGTGGCCGGCGGGCTTGGACTGGCGGTCATTTCCCGGCACGCGCTTGCACCGGCGGATCAGGACGAAGGGCTTGCCGTATTATCGCTCGACACTTTTCCGATCCATTCCAAGTGGTTGAT
The DNA here is from genome assembly GCA_036675035.1 of Oxalobacteraceae bacterium. Taxonomy (GTDB): domain Bacteria; phylum Pseudomonadota; class Gammaproteobacteria; order Burkholderiales; family Burkholderiaceae_D; genus MESE01. The sequence continues at coordinate 12,408 of JAKFFO010000086.1, read as the reverse complement.
TCTTTACCCGCGCGGAAAACGCCTGTCCCCGATTGCAGCGGAATTCATGGCACATCTGGATGCGACAGCGAAAGCACTCAGGCACTGATACCGGTGGAAAACTTGGCGTGCGCCAGGGTAGATACGCACCGCCATGTCGGCCGAATCGCTGCGCAACCCCGGCGCTCTTCCATGCGGTGCAAAGAGCGGCTCTGAAAATAAAAAATATCTATACTGGATCAATGGCCCTGGCTCGATAACGCGTCGCGTACGGTTTGTCGCAATCGTTCGTATGCCTGCTGTTCGCCTACTTCCGTTTTCAATCGCGACAGGTCCGTTAGTGCGGCTGCGCCGAGCAGCTTTGCCGCAAGGCGAATACCTTCGATGATCGCGTTTGAATAAGCGGCCCCTTCATCGATCAGCAGGAAGAACGGAATTGCCCGGGTTTCCGGATTGGCCTTTGCGCAGCGCAGAAAGTCGAACATGGCACCGTCATCAAAATGCACACCGCATGCAATCAACCCGACCTGTTCAGTGAGCTGGTCTATCGCATCATCAAGGGTATGACAGACGACAACATTGAACTCGATCCCAAGTGCGTCTCGCACGATCGGCAGGTCGGCCGCGCGTACGGCCACCAAAATCTTCTTTTCTGGCTTTTCGGTTGCCACTGGAGCCCTTGCATTACCGGATTCGCGGGCAGACGCCCAAATTGGTTCAGTGCAGGAAATATCCCGGTCGCAGTATGGCAAAGCACCGATGAACTATTAAAACTTTTCATCTTTCCGATTCGATGTCATAGTGCCTTGAGCGCGTCGTATTTCCTTGCGACACAAACGGCAGCCGGCACCGGCCCCTGAGGTCGAATTTCCGTCCGCCATCATGACAATGCCGGTCAAAAAAATCGATCTTTCATGGTCGAACGGCGTACCTGCTGTGCTAAGATTTTCCGCCGTTAGATGCTGTAATTTTAATAACGTTCCGGCTGCGGTTGCGTCACCGAATCGTTAATGATCGTACGACGATTAATCGCAACCGCTGTCCAGTGACGAGTGCCAGTGGATTAAACTCTCAATATCATGCAAAACCAGCATCACGATGTCGATGTGCCGGATGGGATGAGAAACATGCTGCGCGATACACCGCGCCTGCTCTGGGTATTGCTGCTGCTTGCGCTGCTTTTGCCGGCGACGGTGACCGGCTGGTTCGCATGGCACCGCCACACGGCCATCCTGAGCGAAGTCCAGCTCATGGCCCAGCGCTCGGTCATCGCGCTGGAAGAGCATGCGGGAAACGTTTTGCAAACGCATGCACTGCTGCTGCGCCAGATTGCCGACAGGACGCAGGGCCGGCCGTGGCAGCAGATCGAATCCGATATATTGCTGCATCAAACTTTCGCGGAATTGACGACGGAGTTCAGGCAAGTGTCGGTGATCGGTATTGCAGATGCGGACGGGCGATTGCGAGCGAGCAGCGTCCGGCAGCCGATCGAAGATGTCATGGTGGTAGATCGCGACTATTTCATTGCTCATCGGGACGGCACGGCGCGCGGCATATTTTTCAGCCAGCCGTATACCGGGCGCTTGAATGGCATTCGTCAGTTCACCATCAGCATCGCACGCACCAGCCCGTCCGGCGAGTTCGACGGCATTGTCTTTGCCGCTGTGTCGCTTGATTATTTCGCCAGCTTCTGGAAGCAGTTCGTGCCATCCGGCGATTATCTGATTCCGCTGATGCGAGACGATGGTACGGTCCTGGTGCGCTACCCGAAACCGGATAATCCAGGACTGCTGGATCCGGACGGCCCGTTTCGCAGCCATGTACGCCAGGCGCCACGCGGACTGTATACAGCGGTATCGCAGGTCGACGGGATCGAGCGTATCAATGCCTACAGCCGGGTAAAGAATTATCCGCTGTACATCAGTTTCAGCGTTGAAACCAGTGCGGCCTTGCAGAATTGGCGTGACGAAATGCTGCCGGTGCTGATCATGGCGATCATGGCGACCGCAGCGCTGGTTGCGCTGTCGCTGCTGGTCATACGCCAGTCGTACTTGCAGCGGCTTACCGCGGCACGCTGGCGCACGATTGCCTACAATCTTGAAAGCGAAATTAAGCGCCGGGAAACAGCTGAAGACCAGTTGCGGCAGGCGCAGAAGATGGAGGCTATCGGGCAGCTCACCGGCGGCATCGCGCATGATTTCAACAACATGCTTGCCAGCATTGCCGGCAACCTCGAACTGGGCCGGATTCATCTTGTCAACGGCGATACCAGCGCAGTGGCCGACTGCGTCGATCGCGCCGAAGCCGTAACGGACCGTGCGGCCGCAATGATACAGCGCCTGCTGAGCTTTGCCCGCCGCAAGACGCTCAAGGCCGTGCCGGTGGCGATCAACGATTTATTGCAGTCCACTACTTCTCTGCTGGAGGGAGCGGTCGGACCGCGCATTCGCATCGAAACAGTTTTGCCGGCGACGTCGCCGATCGCGCTATGCGATCCTGCGCAACTGGAAAGCGCGCTGCTGAACCTGGTGATCAATGCGCGCGATGCGATGCCGGACGGCGGCACGATCACGATCTGCGCTGCAACCGAGAGTACGGCGAACGCCGACCGGTCAGACGGCGAATCGGCATCGCCGTCGCCACGCATCATTTTGACCGTGACCGATACCGGTACCGGCATGCCGCAACACGTGGCCGATCGGGCGTTCGAGCCTTTTTTCACTACGAAGGGCGTCGGCGAGGGAAGCGGCCTCGGTCTCTCGATGGTTATCGGATTCGCGCAGCAGTCCGGTGGAAACGCGACGATACAGTCGACCTTGAACATCGGCACGACAGTTACGTTGATTCTTCCGGCATCCAAGGATGTGATGCCGCAGGATACGCCGGATGCAGGCAAGCCGGCATTGGCGGACAGCAGGACTTTGAGCGGGATCGTGCTGCTGGTTGAAGATGATGCGGCGGTACGGCATGTGCTGACGGAAACGTTGCGGCAAGCCGGTGCTACTGTGTTACCGGCCGACAGCGCGGAACAGGCATTGAACACGATAGCGGCAACACCCCGGATCGACCTGGTTGTAACCGACATTGTTCTGTCGGGCAGCTTAAGCGGCTATCAGTTGGCGGATGCCGCACGGCACACGCGGCCGGAGTTGCCGTTTTTATTTATATCCGGATACAGCAAAGATATTGACGGTGCTGAATCGTCGGTTCTGGCCGGCGACCGGTTGATGTCCAAGCCGTTCAAGTCGGGCGCGTTTCTGGAAACGGTGGCCGGCATGCTGCGAAGCCGCGCCCCGGAGATGGAATGAAAACCGAAACGCGATCGCAGCGTGGCGGTGCGCTCGTGTCGTATCTTGCCGCATGAAGCGGCGATTCAGTTCCCTGTGTCTGGTATTGCTGGCGATCGCCGCACCGGTATCGGCACAATCGTCCGGTTGCCGCATTCCCGGCACTTCAATGCAGTGGATCGCCGATTACTGCATGTCGAGCCTGAAGACTGACGATGAAATACCTGCGGCTTCCTGCATTGACGGCGAAAGCCGGGTTGTGTTCATGAATGAATGCGCGGCTAGGCACCATTACAAGAAATTGATGTGCCGGCTTGCGGTCTCTCGACAGACTGTCAAGGGCGATATGCAGCGTTGCATGGCTGACGACGCATTTTCAGGTCCGGTCGTACGCAATGGCGGGGTTGGTGGATGACCGATTTTCGGCGGTTGGCTGCCACGATCGATCGGGCCGGGGGACTTAGAGCACCGCTTTTAGGGACAGAGATTGCTCAGAACCGCTTCGCTTCATTTTGCCGTGGGACTCGCGCCGATTGAGGCAATCTGTGCAATCAACGATTCCGATCCAATCCGTTAGCGATTTGTGATTATCGGCGACCAGCGCGCGATCGAAAAAAGTATTCCGGCGCCTACAATCAGCGCGCCAGCGGCGGCCAGCAGGGACGGTGAGAATGTGCCGGTCTGCTTGACCAGTTGTGTGGCCAGCGGCGGTCCTGCGATTTGCCCGAGGCCATACGATGCAGTCAGAAGACCGATCAGGCGATTGGCCGGCGATCGTGTCGCCAATGCCAACCGGTGCGCTTCGCGCATTGCGAACAGCGTAATTGCGGTAAACGGCAGACCGAGCAGGATGCTGCCCAATGCAAATCCGCCGAGCGACGGCCAGGCCACGCTGGCAAATACGCCCGCCGCCTGCATCAGGTAGCAGACGCCGAGGAGGCGACGGTGATCGAGATGGACTGGTATGAACACCGCCAGTGCCGCTCCGATCGCAACGCATGCGCCGAATAGCGGCCAGAAGACATCGTGCAGATTGGATTCCGGCATGGCGTTGCGCGCAATGACGGGAAGAAAGGTCGCGGTGATGATATAGCCGAAACCCGACAAGCCATATGCAAATGTAAGAATACGGCTTTCCGCCTTATGCCGATGGTGCGCCGGGTTCTCCGGCACGCCCCCCATGCTGGCCGGCTGCACTGTCGGCGCGCTCGCCGGTGATGCGCCGATACGCGTTGACGCACCGCTGAAAACACGCCAGATCGGCGCTGCCAGCGCGAAAGCGAGCACCGCAAACAGTGTCCATGTGCTTGATGCGCGCCAGTCGACGGCGGACACGCCGCCGGCAAGCAGGCCGGTAACCAGGATGCCGATTCCCGGTCCGCAGTAGATAATGCCGCCGAGCCGCGGCATGCGCAATTGCGACAGTTGCACCAGACACCAGCCGGATGCAAACACCACGACCCAGGCGCTTGCCACACCGGACGCCGCGCGCAGCAGCAGCCACAGCGGCTGCTCCAGTTCGGGTGGCAGGCGATAGAACGGCGCGCCCATGGTGACGCCCATCCCCAAAGTCAGCACGGCGGTCAAGCCCAGTCCCCACCGAATCATCCGGGTCGGTTCCGATCGAATCAGCATGCATGACAGTGCGCCAAAAAAGTATCCGATGTAGTTCGACGTAGCCAGCCATCCGCCGCTGTGCAGGTCGACCACGCCATTGTGAAGCATCATCGGCAACAGCGGGGTAAAGGCAAAACGTCCGATGCCCATCGCGACGGACAAAGCTATCAAGCCGGAAATCGCGATCCGCCATGCAGGAGAGAGGAAGGACATCTGTGTAATTCTACGGTGATGAAACAGGATCTATCGGTGCTTGAATACCGGGATTGATGCATGTGCCGGCGACGGCACGCTCATCCGGCAACGGCCGGCGGAAAGATGAAATGCTACCCTAAAAACGGAAATCGCTTGGGCAAGGGCGCGGCGATGCACCGATACATTCGACGCGGCGCAAGAAATTTTCCGCACGCGTTCCTCCTTCACATGTCGATGCTGCGGCTCGGTATCCCGACTACACCGGCGCGCCGGAGAAGAATGCAGGTGATGTACTGTCAGCCGGTTAGCCCCGATGTGATGGTTGACCCGTTTCAGTATTTGCCGCTCCTTTTCGTTGGCAGCGCCGCTTGCGTAAAACCGGCGGGAGCGCGGCGCCATTATCATCTGTTTGCTGAAATAAGAGCCTGAACAGGATCTAAGGGAGTCGAGAATGTCACGTTTCTGGAAAGGGCTTGTGATGATCAGCCTGCTGCTGAACGGAGTGTGCCTGCTTTATGTGTACGCGTTGCTGCACCCGAATCCGCACGGCGAGCAATATTATGAGACCGAGCAGATCAAGCAGGATATCCTCCGGATCAAGGACGAACTCGGCGGCATCAGGGAGGCGCGATCCGCCCGGGCGGAGCAGGGCAAGTAAAAAAACTGAGAGTAATCAAAAGCTTCGGAAAACATATGCCGCTGGGGCCAGGTGCGGCGCCGCGGCGATTGAACGAGGAGAGCGCGATGGCGCAGCTTACAATGTACGGAAAATCCATCATGCAGCGGCTGCGTACAGGCCGGATCGGTTGCGTGTTCATGTGGATCGGCTTTGGATTTCTATCGGGTTGCGGAAATACGACCGACTTTCTGCATGAGCCGCCGGCATCCTATCGCGTACCGATCGCTGACCAGATACAGGGTGTATGGGCACGTGATGGTGACGATAATGGGGAGCGGGTACGCGTCACCGGGCTGGCGGATGGCACCGTGCGCCTCGACTTCTTCAGCGTACGCCCAACCGCCGAGCCAATGCCATCGGAACCGCTGATGGTGCATGCATTGCGCTTTGACGGAAAGGAATGGCTATCGGTCGATCTGCGCAAGCTAAGCCGCCTGCAGGGTCAGGAGTACAGCGGACACGCACCATACAAGCTGCTGCAATATGCTTTGGAAAATCCGGACCGCTTGTGCGGCATCGAGCCAGGCGCTCGCCTGTTCGCCGACGCCATTACGGCCGGAGACCTGGAAGGAACGGTCGATACCTCGTTCAAGCCGTGGCTGCGGGTGACTGTCACATCGGCCGGCCATGACTGGGTTAACTGGTGGACTGCATTGCCGGCGTCGAAAAAAGTGTTTGCGCCGTCGGTATTTTGCTTTCAGCGGATGAATTGATTTCGCAGTCGACGCGCAAGGCAGGTATCGCCAGCGCGAAATTTCAGGCGAAATTTGCGCGTGAATACGACTAAAGCTCATTCGGACCTGTGTTGCAAAAACCCGGTAATTAAGACCTGGATATCCCCTGTCAAATAACAACCGGGGAGTTTGAAGTCGCCATACGATCCGAAACTTATCTCGGCATTTTTGCCTGTTCCTTCGCCTGTTCCCTTGCGTGCCGTTCCGCATCGATCCTTCGTTGTCTGTCCGGACGGCTGTGGCTTTCGCGTACGTCGGCATAACAGGCGTCGTTGCGGCGCCTGGCCGCATCCCAGCATTTTTTGCCAGCCGACCCTGCATTTTTATCCAGGCACATTACGAGCACCGATGAAGCCATTCGGTGGCAGCGCTCATACTCATTGGGAGTGGGCGATGCGATGGCAACCGAAATGGAGTACGTGAACGGAAAAATGGAACACCAGAATCGTCGGAATTTCATATCAGTCCATTCCTTGCAATGCCATACATGAAAAGTCGGGACCGGCAGGATAAAAAGCAGGCTGGCAATTTCTCGTTGTACTTTACAACCGAGCTTGCGTTAGCTACTGCGATTTTTACGCTCCCGGTTTCCGCCCCCAAATCTAAATTTCGACCTTGAATCCTGGAATCGTGCATCGGTGACGTTTGCCACGCTCAGAAAATTCTGAAACGCCTGGGTGACTTATCCACGACCAAACGAATACTCTCGAACGACGTCCCCATCCATCTTGACGACGAAGACAGAGTTCACATGCATCGGCGTGTTGAAATACCACCGGTAGATCCGGTTCTCTGCCGGGCCGCTGATACCGCTGGGTTGACCAAGATGCCTGATTACTTCGGCGATCTGCATTCCCGGGCGGATCTGTTTCCGGTCGATCAGGTGACGAATCGCGGCAGTCCATTCTCGGTCGAGCAACTGCGGATTGTGACCATCATTTTCATTGAGGCGCTGCAATTGCCGTTCGAGCCTGGCCCGGCCTCCGAGCACTGCGTCAAGTGCATCGACATGGATCAGCCACATATCGCGGCCGTGATTGCCTGAAGTGAGTTGCAATTCCAGCGCATCGCCCTCGGTGTATATGCTGATCGTAGGAAGCATGGTCAGGCGCGCCGAATGCGACGACAGCACCACACCGCTGATTTTCTTGCCGTCGAGCGCCAACACAAAACAGCGATCTGTCAGCTTGGACTGATTGGGGACAGGAATGCGGGTGGGATGCAAGGTCCAGCGCGCCGAGTCCGCACGCCATGCACCGACATCGCGCTCCGTTAACGTCGGCCGCCGTTCCGGGACAGCTTGCCCGGCGGCGTGGTGGCCGGTCAGATCGCACTGGCGGCCATCGGAGTTACCGATCGGATCGGTGATCCATAGCGCCAGGCGTGCCGGCTCGGCTGCCGGTGCGCTGCCGGAAAATGCAAGGCCGGCGAACAGCAGCGCAACAGCCAGTGCCGCTGATTTCATCGGAGACTCCGGCGATCCGATAGAGCGCAAGCGCACAACCACCTTCTAGTCCTGAAGCGCGTTTGCGGCTTCGACCGAATCTGCCGCCTTGACTTCAAACTCGCCGACGAACACGGATTCGCCGCGCCCCTTCAGACGCAAGGTCACCATTTGATCCTTCGCGGCTCCGGTGCCGAATCCCGTGCTCAGCTTCAGCTGCAGCGTGGTGGCGCCGGTCACGACCTGCTGCCGGCTTCCGTAATAGTTAGCTTCGATCTTGTATTTGCCGGGCTTGGCATGGCGCAGCGAAAATTCTTCCGGCCCGTATCCACCGGTGAAGTCGCGCGACATGCGGCCGCCCTGGTAAGTGAGGCGATGGCCGTAATAGGCTTTCTCCCCGTTCGGGTCGGTGACCCACAGATCCATGTCGCTATTGTCGGCGTCCCACGTCAACACTGCACGCATGTCGAGCGGCAGGTTTTTAAGCAGGCGCGGATCGATGCGGCTGGTGTCGAGCGCGACCTGTTGCGCCGGCGCCGTGGCGATGATCGCATTCATTTCCGCCAGCGCGATCAGTTCGATTTCGGCGAACCGGCCGTCCCATGGACGCATCACCACTTCATTGAGCCGGTCAATCGCTTTCTGATAATGCCCTGCCGCCGCATGTGCCAATCCCAGATCGCGGAACGATTGCGGTTCCTCTTCAGCCATTTGTACCACTTTTTCAAACACCGGAATCGCCAGCTCGGGGGCGCCGGCCTGCAGCAGCCGGTAACCGAGAATCCGCAACACATGGCGGTTTTCCAGATCCATCTCGGCCAGGTTGGACAGCACCCGCAGCGCCAGGTCACGCCGGCCCTTGTCGAGCAACATGTCCGCGGCGTCCAGGAAGAATGCGCTGCTATTGGCATAGCCGGGCTTCTCGTCCAGATACACCTGGTAGATCGTGTCGGCGGACGCAGCGGTCATGCGACCGATATAGGGTGCGTCGGAACTCCACTTTTTCAGGGCGATGCCGATCTCGGCCGGTGCCGTGTTGCTCGGCGCGGCTGCTCTGCGCTGTGCACTTTCGCTGTCCCGTTGTGCCGACATCAGTCGTGCCGGCGCCGGAGCCGGAGCGGACCTGGGTATGGCCGCCATCGCTGCCGGAGCCGGCATCGACGCCGCACCGGTCGGTCTTTGCGACTCGGCCTTCGCTGCCGGTTTGGGCGGTGCATCTTTCGGATAGGTTTTTTCCCACCAGACGACTTTCTGCTCGAACTCCTGTACCACGCGATCCAGATGCTTTTGCTGTTTCTGCCTCAGTTGCGCGCCGCGCAGGCTGGTCAATTTTTCATACGCGGCCAGATAGGCGGGCGGCGGTGTCACGTCGTAGCGCACGTAATCTTCCAGGCGGTCCAGCACGATCAGCGAAGTTTCGCGGGTCGGGATGCCGAACTGTGTTCCCAGCCGGCGTATCGCTGCGCGGTTCGCCTCGTAGTCGGCTTCGAGCGCATGCAGTTTATAACCGGCCCACAGGTGAGCGGCCAGCGGGTGCACCGGTGCGTCGGCGGAAACGCCGATTGACATATCGCTGGCTTTGCCCTGCTGTACCAGCGTCAGCGTCAGCTGCGCGTTCGGGGCCAAAAGTTTTCCGGCCACACGGATCAAGCCCTGTTGCGGATCGGACGATTCCACGAGAACGTCGGTGGCACCGGCCGCACTGATGTCGCGCACGTGCGCACCTTCGGTCAGCAACGCATCGGCGGCCGCTCCCGGTTTCTGCAGGTCGACCTGGACCAGCCGGCCGCCGCCGTGCTCGGCCAGCGCTGCGAGCCGGCCCGCGTCCGCGGCCAGCGAGGAGCTCAGCGCATACAGGCGCTGCCCGGCTGCCAGGACCGGAAAACGTGTGCCGCGATAATTGAGCAAGCCGTCGCTGACCAGCAGGTATTCGCCGACGTCGTGTTGCGGCTGCCAGTCTGCCAGTGCGCTGGCGCCATCGTAGACGGTTGATTTCAGTGCGAAACGCAACGCATCCCAGTTGCCATTGGCGATCCGGAAGATTTCGGTCGGCTCCACACGATCGCGCAGGCGGATCAGGCGCACTTCCGCATTGCCGAGCGCTTTGAAATAGCGGTCGAGTTCCAACAGCTCTGCGTCATGCGCGCGTGCCGCACCGGAGCCCGAGCTGTCCCACAGCAGGCCGACGATCTTCGGCAACGGCCGCGCAACGCGTGCGGTCGAGACCGGGATCTCGGCGGTGAAATAAGTAGCGCCATCGCGTTCCTGGACATAGGTTTGCGCTTGCTTGCCGGCAGCGACAAGAATGTTCAAGGTTCCAGTCGGTGCGAAGCGGCTCTTTGCCACATGCGCGTGATAGCCGGCTCCTTTTTTGCGAAAGACCACTGAACCGAGTGCGCCGCTAACCTTGGGTGAGGCACCGCTGCCATGAATCTTCAGCGACAAGTCGAAATCGCGCAGGCGGTCGCCGTACGCCAGCGGCAGGCGATAGGACCAGCGTGTACCGTGGCGTGCGAGCGCTTCGGCATACCTGAGCTCGACCGTGCGCGTGCTCATTGCATCGATCGGGTAGACCCGCAGCTTGAAATTATTGCCCTGGGTGGCTTCGAGCAGGGCCGGATCGACCCGGCGCCGCTCGATGGCTTCGAAAATCTGGCGGCCCTTGGCTTTTTCGACCGGCACGGCAGGGCGCAGCTTGCCGTCGATATCGAGCGCGAACGCGGTTATCTGCTGTCCCGGCAGCAGCGGGAACTGCAACTGGCCTTCGAGCTGCCGCTGGTTGGGATTGAAAAACACCATCTGCACGGTGGTTTCTGCCATGCCGCCGCTGATCTCGCCGCTGATGCGCAGACTTTGCAACCGGATCGGCTGTTCAGCGCCGCTGCTTTCGATCAGGCGTGGCACCGGTGGCGCGGTAATGGCCGCACGAGCGGAAATCGCGGCGAAGGCTATCAGGATGAATGCGAACAGATGACGAAACATGTAATTCTCCGGGGCTCCGGTCGAGCCGGCTTGTCAGATGTAACGGGAAGGCTGGGTAAATAGGGTTAAAAATCAGTGCGAGCGCGCCAACCAGGTGGTTGTCGCACGCCGGTTCGCTGACGGCGGCGCTGTCTGCGGCGAACTCCCGGTCTGATCATATCCAATATTTTTTGAGTGGAATATTCTTTTTTGTACCCGCTTACGCACTGTTTCAATCTGGTGTTCTTGATCGACTGGAAGGAGCGCTTGCCGGTCTATTGGCACCGGACGGTCGCGCGAGAAGTGTCGAGCTGGCCGATGCGCGGCCGGCCGAATGGAAGATCAAATTCCGACGCCGATGAATCGAGTCCGCACAAAAAATAACCACCGAATGGTGGTTATTCGAATATGCATCGAAGATTTTTTGTTCTTGCCTGCCCGTTAAATCCCAAGCAGCTTTTTTGCCTCTCCGAGCGACTTCATCGATTCGGTATGCTTGCCTTCCTTATGATATTTTTCACCCTCGGCGCGCAATTCCTTCACTTTGGTCATCTTCTCGGCGCTCAGGTCTTTGGTCGAGCCCAGCTTCGCATCGATCGCCTTCATTTCATTCGGGCAGTTGTGGGCGAAAGCCAGGGATGAAGCAGAAAACATCAGGACCATAAAAATTCTTTTCATTGAAGTCTCCTTGTTATGAATGGATTGTCAAATTAGCAGGAAACGGTAACATTTTCATTGTTTATTTAAAGCAAGGAACCGGTCCAATGGAGCGCCTGAAAATCGATTCAGCGCAGCGCTTCCACTGATTGCAACCCTTGCTCGACCATGTCCAGCACGCGCTGGCCGATCGCGTGCGTTTGCGTCGCATCGAGACTGCGCAAGGGGCCGTCGATCACCAGCATGGACAGGCCGTGCACCGCGGACCACGCGATGAATTCCGCGCCCGGACGCCGTTCGCGCGGCATGACGTTCGCTTCGACCAGCTTGTCCAGCGCGGCGCCCAGTAACTGGAACGGCGTCAAGCCGCTGGCTCCGGCCTTGGCGGGGCTGGCGGCAGTTTGCAGATTGTCCGGTACCGAGAATGCGGTACGGAACAAGCCCGGCTCCGCCTGCGCGAATCGCATGTAACCGGTTCCGACTGCGCGCAGTTGCGCGCGCGCTGTTTCAACCGGGCGGCTTTTCAACGGCAATGTGGCCAGTTCACGTTCGATTGCGACCGCCAGCGCCGACAGGGCGGCCGAGCAGACTGCCTGCAATAGCGCTTGCCGGTCAGCAAAGTGCCGGTATGCCGCGTTCGGAGTGACGCCGACCTGGCGTGTCGCCTCGCGCAATACGACTGCATCGGGGCCGCCGGCACGAGCCAATTGAATTCCTGCATCAAGAAGCGCGCGGTGCAAATCGCCGTGGCGGTAAGTGCTGCGCTTTGGTGGAACGTTTTTTTTGCTGGTCATTTTCGATAATTGTGGACACTGTCCACTAAATTTACTAATATAAGTGTACACCGTATACAAA
>JAKFFO010000085.1:0-27184 GCA_036675035.1 Oxalobacteraceae bacterium | reverse complement strand
GACCCTGGAAATGCCGGCGCCGGACTCGTTCGACACCAATTCAAAATGATAGGTCTCACCGCGAATCACCGCACCGAGCGCGATCAGCGCATCGAATTGCTGGGTTTCCGCCATCTTCTGTAACGCCAGTGGAATTTCGAGCGCACCCGGTACCGTCACATGGAGTATGTCCTCGTCTGCAACGCCAAGGCGCTTCAGTTCTGCAAGGCATGCCGACACCAGGCCATGGCACACGTCTTCATTGAAGCGCGCCTGTGCAATCCCGACACGCAAACCCTGGCCGTCAAAATTGCTTTCGTATATTCCTACCGTCATGGCGTTCCTTACCGCGCGTTTGCGCATATCTCGTTGAAGTTCGAAGAAAACCGATGATTAACACTGTCCTGACAACGTGGCGTACATCGTGCAAAAGAACCTACCGCTCGGGTGTGGCTTGATAACCGACGACCTCCAGGTCAAATCCGGTCATTGAAGGCATTTTCCGCGGATTGGCCAGCAATTTCATCTTGCCGACGTTCAGGTCCTTCAGGATTTGTGCGCCGATACCGTAAGTACGCAAATCCATGCGCGCGCCGCGCGGCTGAGGACGGGTATCGGGTGTATTCAGTGCGGCAAACTGGGCAAACATCTGCTCGGCGGATTCTTCGCAATTGAGCAGCACCATGACGCCGCGCTCGGATGCCTTGATCGCCGCCATTGCCGACGCCATATTCCACGAGTGTGTTGTAGCCTGGATTTCCAGCAAATCCAGGAAAGAAACCGGCTGATGCACCCGCACCAGCGTTTCGGATTCCGGTATGACTGTGCCGTGCACCAGCGCCAGATGCGCGCCGCCGCTCGGCTTGTCGCGATAGGCAACCGCCTTGAATTCGCCGTGCGCGGTAGACATGGTGCGCTCGGCGATCCGTTCCACGATACTTTCATTTCTGCTGCGGTAATGAATCAGATCGGCAATGGTGCCGATTTTCAAGCGATGTTCCCTGGCGAACTCCAGCAGATCGGGCAGTCGTGCCATCGTGCCGTCGTCCTTCATGATTTCGCAGATCACCGAGGCCGGCGTCAAGCCGGCGAGTTCCGCGAGATCGCAACCGGCTTCGGTATGTCCCGCGCGCATCAACACGCCGCCTTTTTGCGCTTTCAACGGAAAGATATGTCCCGGCTGGACGATGTCGGATGCTTTGGCGTGCTTCGCCACCGCTACCTGAATCGTTTTGGCGCGATCCGCTGCAGAAATGCCGGTAGTGACGCCTTCGGCCGCTTCGATCGACACGGTGAAATTGGTTCCGTAAGACGTGCCGTTACGCGTTGTCATCATCGACAGGTCCAGCTGCCTGCACCGTTCTTCGGTCAGCGTCAGGCAAATCAGGCCGCGGCCGAATCTGGCCATGAAATTGATTGCTTCCGGCGTGACGAATTCTGCCGCGAGAACCAGATCGCCTTCGTTTTCACGATCTTCTTCATCGACCAGAATGACCATGCGACCGGCCCGCAATTCGGTGATGATTTCTTGTGTATTTGAAATGGACATGACGTTAAACCCTGAGTAGCCGGCTATTTTAATGGATTTACCAGCTATCGAGGTCTTTGCGCCTGCAGTATGCGTTGTTTTGCTTCCCTGAACGCGGTTTTTACAATGTTTTGCGAACCCGGCTTCACAAAGCGAAAAACCGGGTTGATTCTCGTCGTCCGGGCGAAAAAATCTGCCCGAGAATGTCTTATGCAGAAATGCTCGGCATTCGGGTCGATCAGAACCTCGCTACGGCTGCATGGCGCTGTTCTTGATCGCGCCCGGCGGCAGCGACGCGATCCAGACTTGATAACCGGTCGGGTCTTTCTGCCGCCAAAACCGCGACAAATGCGTCGCTGCCATACTTTGCACCTGTGCATCGGCCACCTTCGGCAAGAGCTTAGCCACTTCCTCGGGCTTGATATACGACCAGCGGTACAACAGGTTCAATGCGGTCTCGCCATACTGGGCATCGCCCCGATACTGATCCAGCCAGGTCCACGCTGCCGTCAGATCTTCCTGGCCTTTCTGGATCGAAATCTCGGCCAGCAAACTCTTGCGGATCACCGGATCGGTCGTGCGGTTCAGATACGCGGCCGCATCGGCCGGATTGCGCGCCACCAGGCTGCCGGCAATGTCGTTCAATATCTGTGTCGGCGCAATGTCGGTACGGTTGGCCAACACCCGGCGTACCCAGTCGTACGCCTGTTTCGGATCGTGCTGCGCATAGGCGGCCGCCACTTGCTGCAGATGCGCGATCGAGGCCCGATCTTGCATCGCCGCGATCGTGTCCGCGGCCAACGCCAGATCGTTGCGAATCAACCCGGGCAATATCGCCCCGATGATGACCCCGTGCGGATCGGCCCGCCCCTGATTGCGCTGCACCAGCTCCAGTGCCAGTCGGGCATGACTCTCGGCCAGCACCCCCATCGCCGCTGCCATATAGTTGGTGTAGTTGTCGGTCATGCCGTTGGCATAATTCAGGAAGTCGCCAGGCCGCTGCTGGGCGAGCAGCGCCAAGCCATGGGCGACGACTTCCTGGCGCTCGTCGGACGGAATGCGGTTGATATTTGCCAGTGCCTGGGCCGGTGCCTGCAGCAGCCAGCGGACAAACGCTGCCTGCAGCACCGGTAGACGGGATGGATCGGGCGCCTGGCTTAATGCGGCGTTGAATGCCGCTTCAGTGTCGGGGAGTTGCGTTGCAGCAGGTGCGCTGCGGTCGAAGATATTGGCCAATTCACCGGCCATGGCGACGGTGCCGGTTTTGACGGCGTCCGGTTGTGCTCCGGGCACCATCGGTTCATCGCGGCCGGCTTCAAACAGTTGCAGACCGATTATGCCGCCGATCAGCGGCGCCAATACAAACGGAAGCCAGAGTTTGATATTCATGTCGAATATGCCTCCTCCGGTCCATGCCGGACGGTTGAACAATGAATTACGGCAAACGCGTCTACCAATGGAATGGATGCTACACCAGGCATCGCACGTTGCACGCATGATAAAAAAGCCGACAGGCCTCGCCGGCTTCCATTTCGATACGGCAGACTTATGGTGTCTGCCGTATCCGCCGCGCATTAGTACGGGCAGTTCTCGCGATACTCCGAGATATCGGAACCGAAACCGAGATCATCCTGATGTGGCGCGCCACACAGGAACTGACTGTAACGGGTATCGTTATCCATGAAACGCTTCATCCACGACACGGTGTATTTTCCTAGAATAGGCTCGTTTGCCTGCCCGGTCATCACGCAAAAGTGGTCGCCGTTATCGATTTCCAGGAATGCTTTTTTCACCGCACCCGGAATGTTGTTATAGAACGGTGATGCATGGGAAGATACCGGAGCAACAGAATCGCTTTCGCAGGCAACGATCAGTGTCGGAACCGAAACTCCCGAGAAATTGGTGCTGGTATTCCACGGTGCCAGCGGAATGGCCGCTTTAAGCGATGGATTGTTGTCAGCCGCGATCAACGTGCCGCCGCCGCCCATCGAATGTCCCATCACGCCCAGCCGGTTCGGATCGACCTTGCGATAGAGCGGATGGCTGCTGGTGTTGCTGAATGTCTTGAGTTGCTCCAAGGCTGCCATCAACTGTGTCGCACGGCTGGGAGGTTGATCGTAGATCGAATTGGTGTCAATGGTGATCACGACGAATCCGTTGGACGCCAGACGTGGGCCGTACCAGCTCATGGTTGATTGCGTTCCTGTGTAGCCGGGAGAAATTGCAATCGCCGCGAACGGGCCGGTTACGTTGGTCGGATGGTAGATCGTGCCGCCGCCATAGCCGTTAGCGGACCAGGACGAAACGTTCGTGGTCGTGTACGTGAACGGACCGGTGGATGCTTCGACCGAAGATACCGTCGGAGCCGGACCTTTTTGGTATGGATTGGTACCGCCGCCCGTACCGCTGGTGCCTTCAAGCCGAATATTGTCTACGGTATAGGTTTCCGAACTCAGGCTGGCATTGATCCGGAAGCGCAAGCGCAAGTTGCCCTGGTTTTCGGCCGATGCCGGCAGATTGAAGGTGACGCGCCCGGACGCGGTCCTGATCGATTCGACTGCGGTATACGTGCTGCCGTTGGTGGAAAATTCCGCAATGCCTGCCTCGCCGCTATCCAAACCGGACGTAACGCGATCAAAACTCAGTTTCAGCCCGGTAAAGCCGGATGTACTGATGGCGGTCGACGTAATCGAGCCGTCGGTGCAACCATAGCAACCTTCCAGTCTGGCGGCGCCGCTGCTGGTGCTGACGCTGCCACCCGACGTGAATTTCCCCAAACCGGCGCTGAAGGTTTCGTCGAACACCGTCACTTGCGCCTGCGCCGCCATCGATAGCAACAAGCCGCCGGCAACCACTGCTGCTTTCGCAAAATGGCGGCCAGGCCGGCCGGCACACTCATTAAGCGCCGCCCCGTTTTCCATCAAGTCCTTCATTCTCATTCGTATCTCCTTGTTATTAGAATCACTTTCAAACGCGATCCGGTTACAGCTTTGAATGACCGCGTTCGAGCCAATGCAACCTTGCCTGCAATTGCATCCTGATTATCAAAACAGCAGACGACGGGCGATATCCCCCTGTTGGGGGATATCGCCAAACATTTCAGGCAAATACATTCAGGAGGCGTCTTGTGCGGAGCGGAAAGTCATACGCAGTCGGCCACGAGCGGCGAAACCCATCGAATAACGCTATTGAAAAACCACTTGAACAGCGACATGCAAACTTGCAATTCCAGCAACACGACATGCCGCAATGGTCCGGCAACAGCGAGCTATTTCTTGAAGTTTGCAGCGCGCTCAAAGAAGGGCTTTTCATTTGATTCTGCGCTTTCGATGCATTTGAAATTTTTTTAAGTTCTTAAAATCCAGGGAGACGGTAAATGAAGAAGTGTTTTAAAAATTCTCGATTGTGCAGCGTTCGTTTGATGGCAGGAGCAGTGATTGCCATCATGCTTGCCGCGTGCGGTGGCGGTGGCAGCAGCGTGCCGGCTGCACCGGTCGACCCTACCATCGTTGCAACAGACAAAGGCCGGGTCCAGGGAGTCGACGCAGCAGGCATGCTCCAGTTTCTGGGCATTCCCTATGCCGCTCCACCGGTTGGCGACTTGCGCTGGAAGGCCCCTGCGTCGGCACCTGCCTGGACCGACGTACGCAGCGCCACTACCTATGCCAGCGGTTGTCCGCAGGCCGGCGGTGCGTTCGGTGCAGCCAGCGCCAATGAGGACTGCCTTTACCTCAACGTCTACACGCCGAAAGGCAGCGGCCCGTTTCCGGTCATGGTCTGGATACACGGCGGCGCATTCGTCTATGGCGACGGCGGCGCCGGATATGACCCGAGCCGGCTGGTTGCCCAAGGCGTTGCAGTGGTCACGATCAATTACCGGCTGGGCGCGTTCGGGTTTCTGGCACATCCGGCACTAACTGCAGAACAGGGAGCCGGCTCGGGCAACTACGGACTGATGGACCAGCAGGCGGCGCTTGGCTGGATCAAGGCCAATATCGCGAATTTCGGTGGCGATCCGGCAAATGTGACGTTGTTTGGTGAATCCGCCGGCGGCTACAGTGTGCTGGCACAAGTAGCTTCGCCACTGGCTGCCGGACTCTTCCAGAAAGCGATTGTGGAAAGCGGTGCCTATGGACTGGCCAACTCGGCAACGCTTGCAGCCGCCGAGACCGGAAGTCTGAATCCAAAGCGCTACACCGGAACGACCTTCGGCACCCGTGCCGGATGTGCGGACCAAAGCCTCGGCTGCCTGCGTGGATTGACAGTGGCTCAGATCCTTACAGCACAGGCCGGCGGCGATTACGCGCCGACTATCGACAACAAGGTATTGACGAGCACGCTTGCGACCGCTTTTGCTACCGGCAATTTCAACAAGGTACCGGTGCTCCAGGGCAGCAATACGGATGAGTACAGCCTCCTGTCCGCCGCAACGCTTGATGCGCAGGGAGTCTTTATCACCGACGCAAACTATCTGGCCCTGCTGGCGCCGACAGCTGCAGCGCTTGGAAAAACTACCGCCGAGGTCGACGCCCAGTACCCGCGTGCGGACTACCTGACGGCGGCGGAGACTTTCGATGCGGTGCTTACCGACATTGCATTCGCCTGCCCCGGACGCAGCGCGGCGCAGCTCCTCAGTTCTCGGGTCACCACGTATTCTTACGAGTTCAACGATCGCAACGCGCCACAGGTTCTCCTTCCGCCGGCAATGCGGCCAAGATGGGGCGCGTATCACGCGGCTGAAATCCAGTACCTGTTCCCTACGCCGAAAGCCGGCGTAACCTATACTGCAGACCAGGAAGCATTGAAGACGCAGATGGTCAGTTATTGGACCCAGTTCGCAAAGACCGGCTCGCCTAACGGATCGGGGCCTGCTTGGCCGCAATATACGGCAGCGGGCGACAGCTACATGTCCTTGAACCCCGGTACGTCAGCTGTCACCGCAGATTTCGCGACCCGGCATAAGTGCGTGTTCTGGACCGGTGCGTAAATCGGGATCACCGTTCGGAATTACGATTCGGCAGTGAAATAAAGAATGGGATGTGCGGAGCAATCCGGACATCCCATTCGCATCTTGCGAAAAGACCGGTGCCCGGCTGAGCTGCACTCGTGAACACCGATGTCAAAACAAATTGAGGCTAACCGCGCGCCGAACCGCGGCATTTCTCTTCGTCACGTCCAGCTTGATGAAAATGCTCTTCAAATGCGTTTTTACTGTTTCCGGCGTGATCTTCAATGCAATTGAAATTTCTTTATTGGATTTATCCTGTGCAATAAGTTTGAGCACGCTTGCTTCGCGAGGCGTGAGATTCACGGCGACATCGTTGAAGCTCATTCTGCGCGCTTCCTTGAGTTCACCGATATAGGGATCGTGCTGCGCACATGCCGGATGCCGGATGACGTGCTTGCAGTATGCATCCAGGAGTGGCCAGATATTCCCCGGTTGGCACAGGAAAGTTGCCTTGAGTCCCGATTTCTGTGCCAACGTCATTGCCTCATCAAGATACACGAAAGCATCCAAATTTTTTCCAGCCTTGAACTCGGCAAGCGCCAGCATCAAACCGCTCATGACGATCATGTATGAATCAGCGTCACGGACCGCATTTCGATATACCGATTCCACGAAGGAGATCGCTTGCGCGGCATCTTCTTCGGCAAGCGCATATTGCCCTTTGGCCAAGCCGACATAGTTCTGCAGGTCCATTCCTTGCGGCCCATGCGCTGGCCTGGCGGAATAATGCAGTTCCTGAATATGGGTCAGGCTGGCCTTTGCCCGCGCATGATTACGCTCACGCAGAAAAAAACATATTTTTTCATATGCGCAAACCACCTGAAGCCGGATCACTTGGGAGCCGGCAGCGATTTTTTCCCACTTCTCCAGCAAGCCAAGCGCATATTCGTTCTCCCGGCGCAGCACGGCAACCCGGATCGCCGCCGTATACGTGTGGCAGATGCAATCGATATAACCGCTTTGGGTAACCAGATCGAGAATATTCTCAAGTCGCTGCTCCGCTTTGTGCACCTCAAGTCTTTCACAATGAACATACGCGAGCAACCCGTCGGAAAGTACTCCGGGCAGCGAGGTGGCACCCAGATTCTTATGCGACATCTGGCTTGCGTCCTCCAGGTATCGATGCGCTCGTGCAAAATTCAGCTGCGTAATGGCAGCAAGACCAAGCAGGATCTGCCGATAAATGGTCGACAAAAATGTGAAGTCATCGTCAGGTGTTCGCGACACTTCGGTCAGCACCTTGTAGAACTCGTCCCATTGTCGAAACTGAAGATGGGCATAACCTGCAACGCAGCGCACCGTTTCGGTCAGGGAAGGAAATATCACCGGCTGCCGGAGGCACTCTACTGAAAGTTCGAGCGCCAACGATGCATCATCGTTGCGGCCCGCAAGAATTGCACGAATTCCCTGCAAATGCCAATGCAGGCGGTCGATATTTTCATCGTCCAGTTCGCGGCGCATCCTGGTATCGATCCGGTTGATCAAATCATGCAGGTTTGCGTTGACTTGGTGGTCCGCAGCCAGAACCATCGCGAGCGCCAGCACCGTCAAGGTCCTGATCGATGTCGTCGGGTCCCGGGCAAGATTGAAGCGATTTTCCCATCCTATCAGTGTCAGAAGATCACCTTTGTACAATAGCTTGGCAGAACAGGATTCGATCGTCTGTAGCGCAAGGTCGCGATTATCTCCAGCGACAGCCTGTGCCACGGCCTCGGACCACTGCCTTTGCGCGGCATACCAGCGGCTGGCGCCGGTCGCCACATCGGAAATCAACCCGGGATTGCTTTCCGACACGCGGGAAAGTACAGATTCGCGAATCAGTTCGTGGCAGCTGAACCAGTAACCATCGTCGGATATTCTGGAAATCAGACTGTGCGTATTCTCGACAGATTGAATAATATTTCGCGGTTGAGTGATTCCGGTCAAAGCTGTGAATAGAGGTCCGCTCATGCGGCCGGCAATACACGTCATTTCGACCAGATTCGTCTCATCGGGCGTGAGGCCGGCAAGCACGAGATCGAGTAGATTCCCCAGGTAATCTTCGTTTAGCCGGTATGCCTTGCCATCCGTCCCGTGTCCATCCGATGCAATATTTGAAACGGCAACAATATGCAGCGCGGCCGCCCAGCCACCGGTTAACGAGTGCGCCAGCGACGCCTGCTCGCTTTTTCGGTTATAGGCGCCAAACAGTTGGGCTGTTTCAGCTTCGGTGAACTGCAGGTCGCTTGCATTCAAACGGAGCCCCATTTGCGGTTTCGCTCCACAGAAACCGGTAACACCCTGGGGCTGGGAAAGGAGTATCAAATGAAAATTTGTCGGGGCGTTCTGGATCAAAAATTGGATCGACTCGCGTATCGATTCGTCGGTAATCACTTGAAAATCGTCGAGAAACAGAAAAAATTCGCTGCCTTCCTCGGCAATGGCGTTGATCAGGCTTGCGATCAGCTGGTTGCCTTTCAGCGAAGACTGGAACAGACCCAATGCTGTGACCGGCTCGGCGGATTGCTCATTGAGCGAAAAATTGACTGCATAGGCAAGATAATTGAAGAATTTGTTCGGATCGTTGTCGTTCTTGTCGAGGCTGAGCCAGCTCACGATCGCCGAAGTAGTTTTCAGCTCGCGAGCCCATGCAACGCCTGTCGTAGTTTTCCCGAATCCGGATGGCGCGCTTACGACAGCAAGCCGAACGTCCTCGATCGACTTCAGGTATTGGCCGAGCCGAGGGCGCATTACCATTTTGGATAGCAGTCTCGGCGGGCGGATCTTTGGAAGCAGCAATAGCAATTAGTGTCCTCTCGTATCTCGCGTTATCGACCTCCGCGCAATACCGGCATGCCTGGCACAAGCGACGCAAACGACTGGGCCATATGCGTCATCGAATATTCCGAGGGCCGGGAATCGGCAGCAATCAGCCGGTGAGGCTTTCCACTGCATGCATTGCCCGTACCGCGAAAATCCGCCTAAAACTATATTACTTTAACGCAACGAATCTTGATAATGGACAAAAAGATGCAGCGTTTCAGCTAAAAATCGTTCGGAAAATCTCGCACCGGCCAGACTTGCAACCATGGTTTGGTCCCGATGATTTTCGGCGTACCTTGGGTTGCCGCTGCGGCAGCAAGAATGCAGACGCCGGATTCGTCAGGAATTCAAGATCATTCCGGCAAAGATGACAGACTCACCATGCGCTCGACATAACGCGCAATCAGGTCAATCTCAAGGTTCACCTTGGCATCCGCTTCGATATTTTTAAGCGTGGTGACTTCAATCGTATGCGGAATCAGGTTGATAGAAAATTCGCAACCGCTTGCCGTGTCGACAACCCGGTTGACGGTCAGCGATACGCCATTGACGACGATCGATCCCTTGTAGGCCAGGAATTTGGCGAGTTCCTTCGGCGCTTCAATCACCAGTTTCCAGGATTCGCCGGCCGGTTCGAACTTGCGCACGATACCCAGACCGTCCACATGGCCGGATACCAGATGTCCGCCGAGGCGGTCGGCCAGCGTCAATGCCTTTTCGAGATTGACTTCACCGGGCGCATCCAGGCCAACCGTGCGGTTCAGGCTTTCACGCGACACATCGATGGCAAAGCCGGTATCGGTTTTCTCGACCACGGTCATGCATGCGCCGTTCAATGCAATCGAATCACCGATCGCGACGTCCGCCAGAGGCAGGCCACCGGCATCGACCGTCAACCTCACGCCTGCATCGGGTTGACTGCCTTGCGGTGTGATCGAAGTAATGGTGCCGACAGCGGCGACGATTCCGGTGAACATGATGGTTGCGCCTGGTTAGTTGAAACGGGCTAGGATACGCAAATCCGGTCCGATTTGCTTGAATTCGTGAAAGGATAATCGGCGCAAACTGTCCATCGATTCTAGCGCCGGCAAGTCGAACAGTCCTTGCGCATCGCCGATCAGGCCTGGTGCAAGGTACAGCAGCAACTCATCGACACAGTCTTCCCGGATCAGCGATCCATTGAGCTTGAACCCGGCTTCGACATGCAGTTCGTTGATCTGCCGCCGCCCCAATTCCTGCATCAGTGCCGGCAAATCGACTTTGCCGTACGCATTCGGCAGGATGATGATTTCCGCTCCCATGTCGCGCAACACAGCCTCCTTTTCCGGATCGGAGCGCGCGGTGGCGATCCATGTTCCGCCGCCTTGCAATACGCGCGCCTTCGGATCGATCTGCAGATTGCTGTCGACCACGATGCGCGTCGGCTGCCTGGGCGTGTCGACCGAACGCACGTTCAACTGCGGATCGTCTTGCATGACCGTTCCGATTCCGGTCAGGATCGCGCAGGCGCGTGCGCGCCACCAGTGCCCGTCGTCGCGCGCTGCTTGCGAGGTAATCCATTGGCTGCGGCCGTTATGCAATGCCGTCTTGCCGTCCAGACTGGCCGCCGCTTTCATCCTTGCCCATGGCTTGCCGCGTTGCATGCGGGAGAAGAAGCCGATGTTCATTTCACGCGCTTCCTGCTCCATCACGCCGCATGCCACATCGATGCCGGCGGCGCGCAATTTAGCGAATCCTTGCCCGGCCACCAGCGGATTCGGATCGGATATCGCTGCGACCACCTTCGCAACGCCAGCCGCAATCAATGCATCGACGCAAGGCGGCGTGCGGCCATGATGGCTGCACGGTTCCAGCGTGACGTACACCGTTGCGCCGCGCACATCGAACCCGCGGCTAGCGGCATCGTTGAGCGCCTGCACTTCGGCATGCGCCTGCCCTGCCGGCTGGGTATAGCCTTCGCCGATGATTTTCCGGTCCTTGACGATGACGCAACCAACCCTGGGATTCGGGCTGGTGGTAAACAATCCTCGGGATGCCAAATTCAGGGCGCGGCCGACGCCATGTGAATCGCTGAAAATTTCCACGGAGCTCTTTGATGGATACAAGTAGGCGCTATTCTAGCAAGTCGTGGTGTCGACCTTCGGATTGCATACCCGCGGCCGCCCCAGAAAGTTGACGACGATGCGCCGCGAGTGCTCATCCAGCGTAAAGAACCAGGAACCCAGTTGCGGCGTCTGGCTGTTGGCGTTGGTGCGGGTGCGCCCGGTGCCGTTGTATGCAAGATAGGGCCGTTTTGAATCGGTAAAACTGGATCGAATCGTGATTCCGTTCGGCACCGGACCATGCGAGAAAACAATCTGTTCTCCAGGATCCGCTTTTTGATTGCCGTTCCGATCGAGCAGAACAACCCAGCCGTTTGTCCAATCGCTGCCGTCAGCAGGAATCAGGTCCACCCGAATCCCCCGATGGATCGCCTCCGAGCGCGCCAGATTGATCGCCGCAAAGAAATCATTGACGGTCGTGGTCATTCGCTGCGACTGGATCAACGAATAAAAGCTGGGTACGCCCACCGCGAGCAATATGGCTGCGATCGTCAAAACTGTCATCAGTTCGACCATTGTGTATCCGCGCGAATCCGGATATGGCAGTGCCGGGGTTCGGTGGCTCACTGCACTACCAGCATTGCGAGCCATGGCCGCTGGCGGTCTTTATTCCGTTGCTGGCCAGAGTCAGCTCGCCGCAGACGTCGTCCTCGTATCCCGCGTTCACGTTTTTCGTACCGGGCGTTGCAACCAGCAGAACGCAATTATCAAGCATGTCGCCTGCACACTCCCTGGCAACGATTTCGTAGCTGCTGTCTGCCGCGGAATTTCCCGAAAACCATTTGTACCCATGCGGTGCCGCCGAAGAAAACGCGATATAGGAGCCATGCTGGGAGTAGTAACGCTCTTGTTGCTGCATTATCTGCATCAACGCGGTGCGGCCTTCTGCGCGCCTGGCCTTGCGCACCGACTCCATGTACGATGGATATTCGATCGCCGCCAATATTGCCAGAATAACGAGCACGACCATCAACTCGATAAGAGTAAACCCCCTATTTGCGCAGATCGCCATCGGCGGCTGCTCATTTCTCATTGATCGCATCATGCAACTCCTGCCAGTTGATTATTTCCCGCCAACCCAAACGACCGGCCGGCAATGTGATCTCATTATCGACACCCGGCGGCTTCACAATCGGTTTTCCGACCTCGTCCTCGGCCCCGCCGGAATTGAAACCGGTAACTTTTTTTCTTACCTTTCTTCTGCCGATCGGATCACGCGCGCCCACTTCGGCCGGGAGCTCCATCAGGACCGGTGCGCCCGTCAATCCGGCTTCGGACAGATACCCGGTCAGCCTGCCGGTTGAAGGAAGACCGGTCAGCGTATTCAGAAAATAGGTTCTGCCGCCACCGGCAAAACAAGGATCGATGCCTGGTATCAGCGTGTTGAAAATCAGGCTGCGGTTCGCGATCGATGTCGAAGTCACCACCCGCTCGCCGGTCCGGCTCGACTCCGGAAAATCGAAATACCATCCTTTTTTTTCCCGATCGTGGATGCCGAAATTGAAATCGATGCCCGTTATGTTGACTGCGTCGCCGCCATTGATCGGCATGCGCGACAGCACGCGCGACACAAGCTCATCGCGTCCGCTTGCCTTATTGGTCGGACCGCCAGTATCCAGCACGCCGTACACCGATTGAGTCTTGAAGCTGCCCGGCACGGTATCGGCGTCTTCAATAAATTTTCCTGTGCCGAACAGGATCACGTACCCGCCGCCCGGTGCAAAAACGACCCTCGGTTGTACCGTTATCGGCTGGCGCGTGCCGTCGGCATCGCGTGCGACGAACACTGGTTTTGCGGACGATGTGCCGAGCGCGCTGCGCCACGGCGATACGCCAGTGAAATCGAATCGCCACAGGTTTCCCTGGAGGTCGCCGGCATAGGCGAACCGCACCGCGCCATCATTTCCGACCGCCAGCGCCGGTGCAGCGAGTCCGTTCGCGATATCGGGTTCAGGCATCGGCAATTTGATTTTGAAATAGTTGAAGCCTAGTTTCCACTTCGCCGACGGCGTCTTGTCCAGCGACAGCAGAAACAACGCGCTTTGCCCGCTTTCGCTGACAGCGCCGGCACCGTCATCCCTATAGTTATTGAGCCCACTCGGGACCACGACGAAATATTCATGCTCCGGCATTCCCTTCACGAGCTTCGTCATGAATTTGGCAATGACCGGCGCGCCGAACAGATTGCCGATGTCGGGGTCATCACGATCGGTGAATTCCCAAAGTACACCGGCGCCACCGCTGAAATCGGAAGGATCGGAGACGTCGAGGGCAAAAACACCTTGTGCGCCGCCACCCATGCCTGACGCCAGGACGGTTTTCGGCTGCCCAAAAACCATCGCGTCGCCCACAGTGATTGCGCCATCCACATACGGCTGGTGGAGATAGTCCGGCGCTGTCAGTTCATGCAACCGAGGAATGAGCGCATCCGGAATATAGGAAAATAGCTCGGCACCGTTCGACGCATCAAAGGCATGCAGCATGCCGTCGTTGGCACCGACATAAACGGCGCCGGTCCGGCTTGGTTCCGTGCTGGATAGCGTGTTGCGCGCAGAGCTTGGTTCGGCTGCTGCCTTTGTGCCGACATATACCGGGCGGCTATTGACAATGTCGCCCAGAACCGAATCCCGTACTCGAAATCTTCCGCCCGGCCATCCCAATTCCAGGCTGCGTTCTCCGCGCAGATAATTCAAGCGTTCCTTGCCGTGGCCATCCGACTCATGATCGACTGGGGAACGGTCCAGCGATGCACGCTGGCTGCTTGTCAATGCGCTCCATTCGAATGGAATCGTCGCGTAAGCATTTCGCGAGGTGGATTTGGACGTATAGATGCGCCGGTCATCCGGCGCGAGAACCGGAGGCTTGCCGTTTTTTCCGGTTAATGTTTCAGCGGCATCCCACACCGGCACTCCGCCGATCTTGATTGCGCCACTCCCATCCCGGGTAATTGCAAATTTTTTCAGGTTGCCACTCCATCTGGCGGCCTTGAATCCCGCTTGATAGGCAAACGTGCCATCCGGCGAGATTCTCGAAGTTGAGAGCGCTATGCCGGAAGATATGCCGACCCCGCCGGACACCCTGGCAAACAGTTTGCGAATCGAACGAATCAATTCGCCGGGTTGGTACGCAAGAAAATAATTTGCGGGCGTGCCGGTACCGTTACGGTCCCATTCCGCGTCGCTGCGCTGTACTGCGCCGCTGCCATCGGCGTCAAGGGCGGCAAACGGGTTCCCGTCGCGATTCGCGTCTTCGAAACCGCCATACTTGGCTGCCAGGTAAAGCTGGCTGTCCCTTGGCTGGATCAGTCGGCTGCTGCCGTCGATCAAGCCATTACCGCCTTCGTCGAGATCGATCGCGAACGTTTTCACGCGGACCGGCTTGTCCAGGCGAATGTCATTCGTGTTCGCCCAGTATGCCAAGCCGGACATGTAATAGGTGCCGTGCCCGCCGAAGCCGGTATCGGCATCTTCCAGGTCGCCCAGATGCCGGCGAGGCGAACGATTGCCATACGAACCCGAGGCATCGACCTCCATGCCGGCAAGCTTTCGCGTCCATTGCTTGACATCGAGAGCCGGAAACTGTCCCAACGCTGCAGTTTCGGGCAAACGAGCCAGGTCGTACGCATTCTCGGTCCGGTTGAACGTGGTCCGGTCGTTGCCGGGTATGTATCGGTCCCAGTGGCTGTTGGCGTCCGCAATCGAGACAATGTAGTTGCGCTGGCATGACGCAGCTGCCGGATCTTTCCACGATTCGACGACCGGGAAATCGTCTTTCATTGCTTCGCTCATGCCGCGCGTCGCATCGAGGGTCGGTGGCTTGCCCTGCAAGTAGCGCAACCCCTCGTAATACAGTTCGCCTACCGGATCGAACGCCTTGTATTTTCCGGCGCGGCCCATACGGTTGAGATAATTGATGATGCCGCTTCTGGAGTTTGTGCTGGACCGGTTGCCCTCCGCATCCGGGTTCGCATAAAGCACACCGGTTGCAGGATCCCACTCAAGATGTTCATTGGCGCTTGCGGTGAAACCCGGCGCGTCGAACTTGTTTGCACCGATGTACTTCATCGGCGCCCTGAGCACGCCGCCGTATCGACGCTCTGAATCGTCGAGCAAATATCCCATGGCGGCAAACCGGATTTTTTCAGCGTGCCGCTGCAATTCGCCGATCGGCTTGAAGTGCTTGCCATAGCGTTGGCACAGATCGACCCGGTCGGCGCCCTCGCTTTGATCGCACACCTGCACCCTGACCAGGTATTCGCCCAGTTTCTTGTCTGTTTTGAGGAGCCGGCCGCTATCATCGAACGCCGGCGTATCGCAATCATTTCCCCGGTTCACGCTATCACTGAAAAGAATCCGATTACCGCATGACACGATGAATAGACTGCTTGTCCGGAATGGCGTTACTCGATGCGGCACACTCGCGTTGTCCATGCCCGTTACGGCCCGGCGCGGGAAATAGGCTGCATTTGCATAAAAATCAGGTTTCAGGAAAGCGCGTTGCAGTATGGTCTTATCCGGTGTATCGACGACCCGGTCACCACCGGTCAATGCATAACGCAAGATGTCAAGCGTCGAGGATGCCGCCCAATTCATGAAGTTGCCGCTGAACTTGTCTCCGCCGCACTCGTGCAATTTATCGGCATTTCCTGCAATCGCAAAATAGCCGTCGACGGTATTGCGATTTCCTCCGTGATAGCGATAGCACTTGAGCGGATTGAAGTATCCGGCGTACTCGAACGACCTGTCATAGACGCCATCAAGCCCACGATGAGCGATAGCCGAAATCGTAAATTCACCAGATATGCTCAACAGCATATTCGGATGCACACTGCCGCCGGCGGATAACGGAGACGCGGCGATCATTACCTCCGGAAGCTTTGATGCGGCGTGTGCAGCATGCAATGCTCCTGCTACCGATGCGGCGGCAATCAGCGCGGTAGCCATCAATCGGCTGCTACAGTCCACTAGTCCTCCTTCCGGTAATAGGTTTGCAATACAACGCGTGTCACGTCGCGCATGCCGAAGCCGATCGCAGTAACGCGATACAAATAAGTACGGGCCGACATTTCGGCACTCTCGCCGGGCCGGTTGTAGGCGATCAGTTCGATGATGTAGCGCGGCAATCTCGCCGGCAGCGAGCCTTGGCCGGTCTGAAAACTTTGCCCGGTAAATTTTCCGAACGGAACGGTCGAGCTGGTTGCCGTGTCGTTCAGAAAATCGACCGCAAGCCACGCCGGTGGCACACCCTCGGCCGCCTGCGCGCACAACCCGAGATACCTACTGGCATCGCCGCTGCCGCAGTCCGGAACAAAGGAATGAGCATCGTTCTTTGAGAAAATCGCGCTCCTTGATCTGTTTCGGTCGGGCGAATTCTCGATATCCATTTCGGCATCCAGCAGCGCCGCTTCGGCCGCTTGAAATGCGATCTGGCGATCACGGTCATTGCGCGACGCCTTTTCGCTTTGGAGCGCGATTTGGGTCGCGGACAACCCGAGCAGCATGACTGCAATCAGCATCAGAAGCGTTACGATCAGCGACACGCCACCCTGCCTGTTTTGCCGCCTGTCGAGTGCAAAGCATCGAGTCGGAATGGCGCCGGTGGCGTGATACTGCTTCATGTGCCGCTTCCCGCAGCGTGATTGCGCAACTGGATGGTCGATGCAAATACCTTCCGATACCGATTCCGGCCGGCAGCCGGCATGCCCGCCTCTTTCACTCGTGTGCCGGCATCGATTGCTGCATTGGCGTCGGCATAGTCCTTGCCGAACAAATCGTAGTCGCGTTCCTCCGAATCGGAGCGCGTGCCTTGCGCGCTTCGGACCAGGATGCCAATCTTTATCACCACCACTTTTTTCCAATGGGTTTTACGGTTCTGGTCGATATGTCTTGCCGCAGCGTTCGGCCCTTCCAGCACGAGCGACCGGTCCAGCGCATTGATCGCTGTTGCAGTAAAAAATTGATTCGGAAGCCCGTCATCATCGGCATCGACGCCATACAAGATCTGAAGCGATTCGACGCCGCGTGCAATCGCTTCTGTATTCCAGCTGGTCTTGCCGAAATACTTGCAGCGCAACTCGGGCTCGCCGCTTTTGTCGGCCGCAATATAAAAAATGCTCCAGCCTCGATCGACTTCAAGATCGGCCGGCTCGGCGACACCGAACCCGGCGCAATTGAGCAAGGTGCCATCGCCACCCGGGCCCGCCCCGGAGCCGACAAACCGAATTGCAAGCACGTCGCTGCCGTTGATCGATTTGGCCACTGGCGCATCGATGCCGACACTGGTTTCTTTGAGGCTGCTTGCATCCAGCCCAGCAATGTTTGCGCTGATTTCCGGCGTGCTGATGATTGCTGTGCCGGCCGTATCCCAGTTTTCATATCCGGCCTGCCGCACTGCGCGGGTAATCGATTCGACCGCGTAACGTCCGGTTTCCTGCAGACGAGCTCCCTCGTCCTGGAAGATGTAGCCGATCTTTGTCGAAAGCAGCAAGGAAGTTGCCGCAAGCACCACCAGCAAGCCTACCGCGATTGCGACCATCAGTTCCACGATCGTCAAGCCGGATTGGCTGACGCGCGCGCATCGCGTACCGATACATGTATTGGCGGGGGCGGACTGCATGATCATTCTGCGTACGGCGCGACCGTCATCGCCAGATTCGGCGGAGCCGGAATTCCGGCATCGTCGATTGTGCTGCCATCCGGATTACGTCCTTTTCCATGCCAGCCGATCTTGATCACGAGCGCTGCGGTATGCATTCCCGCCGCCGCAGATGTACAGGTCCATCTGAACGTTCCGGTGCCGCTGTCCCAGGGCAGTGCATCGCGGCAAATCCGGACGCGGCCGCCGGGCAGCGTATCCCGGATCCGGTTTTCCCATTCCCTGATTTCGAACGCCGCCAATTCCTCGGCGCTGCATGCGCTTGCATGACAGGACGCGCCACTTGTCCGCAGCGGCGCGTCCGCCGATGAATAATCGAGATTCACAAATGGATTCTTGTCGTCGGTCAGATTGAAACGGCCGGCATTCGCGCGCATTTTGTCTGCCATTTCGGACGCGAGCTGGATGCCCGCGGTCTGAAATGCGGTTTGCTGCGCCGTGCGCAGCGCATTCAGCTGGATGCCCGCGGCCCCGATGATGCCGACGGCAAGTACAAACACCGATACGAGTACTTCGACCAGCGAAAAACCGCCTTGCTCTTTATTTTTCATCATTACCCAATGTCATTGTCGACAGTCGCGCAAAGGCGTTGACGCACTGCTGCGCCCAAGCGAAACATAAGCCGCATCCGAGATTAATAAAGTTACAACTTTTTAATGAAAACTGAACACGCTGTGCAGCGCAATCAGCCAATCACAATTACTTTTTTGATTTGGAGGAGGATTTGCGTTCGCGCCCGATTTCAGCAATCACGTCCTGGAATTCCACGACGTCCTCGAAGCTTTTGTAAACCGACGCAAAGCGGATATAGGCGATCTTGTCGAGCCGCTTCAGCTCGCGCATGACCAGCTCGCCGATCTGTCCGGACACGACTTCGCGCTCACCGCTGGCGAGAAGCTTTTCTTCGATATGATGGATTGCGGCGTCGACAGCTTCCGCCGATACCGGTCGCTTGCGCAACGCGAGCATCAGGCTGGAGCGCAGCTTGGCGGGGTCGAACTCGACACGACTGCCGTTTTTCTTGACGATGACCGGCATGGCCAGTTCAATACGTTCGTAGGTAGTAAAGCGCTTTTCGCAGTTTGCGCAGCGGCGACGACGACGAATACTGTCTCCCTCTTCCGATACCCTGGTGTCGAGGACTTGCGTGTCTTCATGCTGGCAAAAGGGACATTTCATTTCGGTTGCAGGTGGTTTGATCCACTTGTTCTGTATTCCGGTGACCGCAGAGATCAGCCGAAAGAATTATCAGTTAATTAATTTTGTTATCAATCTGCAAAAACATCAAGTTGTCAGTTACCTCCTTTTAAAAGGCCTTTCCCGGCACTGGCGCCGGGAAAGGCTGATGGATAGTGGTCTTAGACGATATCGTTCCCATGAACATGGTGTTACGCCGAAGCGACATACGATACCGTTTCGGCGTCCAGCTTAATTGCGTTCACAGATCCAAAGCCGCCCGTGATTATTTCGAGCGCTCCTTGCTGCTTATCGGCCATAAACCGGGAGCGCATCAGTCAGTTTCCTGACTTCGGCCTTTACCCGCTCGATCGTCGCCGCATCGTGCGGATTGTCCAGCACGTCGGCCAGCAGGTTGCCGACTCTGGTCGCTTCCGCTTCCTTGAAACCGCGCGTGGTCATCGCGGGACTGCCGAGACGAATGCCCGATGTCACGAACGGTTTTTCCGGATCGTTCGGAATCGCGTTCTTGTTGCAGGTAATATGCGCGGAACCGAGGATTGCTTCGGCTTCCTTGCCGGTGATTTTCTTGGCGCGCAGATCGACCAGCATCACATGCGCCTCGGTGCGGCCCGACACGATGCGCAGGCCGCGTGCGATCAATGCCTTGGCCAATGCATCCGCGTTCTTGACTACCTGCTGCTGGTAAGCCTTGAATTCCGGCGCGAGCGCCTCCTTGAACGCGACCGCTTTTCCAGCGATCACATGCATCAGCGGGCCGCCCTGGATACCCGGGAAGATCGCGGAATTGATTGCCTTTTCATGCTCGGCCTTCATCAGGATGAAGCCGCCGCGCGGACCGCGCAGCGATTTGTGCGTGGTCGATGTAACGAAGTCGGCATGCGGCACCGGATTGGGATAAACACCTGCCGCAATCAGGCCTGCGTAGTGAGCCATGTCGACCATGAAGTAGGCGCCGACATCCTTGGCCACCTTGGCAAAGCGCTCGAAATCGATGCGCAACGCATAGGCGGATGCGCCGGCAATGATCAGCTTCGGTTTCTTTTCATGCGCGAGACGCTCCATCGCGTCATAGTCGATTTCCTCTTTTTCGTTCAGGCCGTAGGACACCACGTTGAACCATTTGCCCGACATGTTGAGCGCCATGCCGTGTGTCAGGTGGCCACCTTCGGCCAGCGACATGCCCATGATGGTATCGCCCGGTTTCAGCATTGCAAAAAACACGCCCTGGTTGGCTTGCGAACCGGAGTTCGGCTGCACGTTGGCCGCCTCGGCTCCGAACAGTTCCTTGATGCGATTGATTGCCAGCGTTTCGGCGATATCGACAAACTCGCAACCGCCGTAATAACGCTTGCCGGGATAGCCTTCCGCGTACTTGTTGGTGAGCTGCGTGCCTTGCGCTTCCATGACCGCAGGCGACGTATAGTTTTCGGATGCGATCAGCTCGATATGCTCTTCCTGACGCTGGTTTTCCGATTGAATTGCAGACCAGAGTTCGGGATCGACTTTGGCAATGGTGTGATCTTTTGTGAACATGAAATACTCCAATCGATTAAGGGCAAATGGTTTTCTCAATCGAATGAGGGGCCAGAAAAAGGGAATGACGGCAGCCTCAAACGCTCTTTCCATCTTGGCTGCCCAGGCGCACGGCTGTTGAAATCTCACGCTTCCCGGTGGGAACCCACCTTATGCCGGATGCAGAATCATTCCGGTTTTTCGCCAGTCACGTGAGACGAAATGGACGTTCATTGTAAGTGACGGCTAAAATTTCGGCAAGGTGACAGCGCACGCCGGCAAATCCGATTTATGAATTGCTCTCCAAAACGCAATCGAGGCCGATTAACTTATAGTACCGAAACCCTCAGGAATTTTCGGCATCATGCCTTCATCCGAGCCTGTCAGGCGGAACAGGATTCGCGTCGCGGGCGCCGAAAACCTTTATCATGCGGCATTGCCGTGTTACACGATTCCAGACCAGTACTCGCCTCCAGCCGGCGCCACTTTCTCCTATGCAGCCTTTGGACCTTATGCCCGGTGCAACAAGCGATTGTTTTGCGTTGCTGGACGATTGCAATGCCACTGCCGCAGTGCCGACCTCACGGCTGTATACCGGCCATGTCGGCACGCTGTCATGCCGTCTTGCTTCCGAACTCGACAAGCTTCTGGACGACATGCAGCAGCAGATACGGCATGGTCGTCACGCAGTCGGCCTGTTTTCCTATGAATCGGGCGAGCAACTGCATGGAATCGCATCACGCAGCGATGCACCGGAATGCGCTCGGATACTGCTGTTCGACCGATGCGACCGGCTTTCCGCGGCGGAAGTCGAACAATGGCTGCAACAGCGGGCGCTGGGGGCAGTCGATGCCGGCCCGACTTCACACGGTTCGCATGCGGGAGTCATCCGGGTAGGTTCAAGCATCGACGAGGACGAATTCAACCGTGCAATTGCCGCAATTCACGGGTATATCGGAGCCGGCGACACCTATCAGACCAACTATACCTATCGCCTGTTTTTCGATGCGTATGGCGCGCCGCATGCGCTGTACTCCAGACTGCGCGCCCGCCAGCCGGTCCCATACGGCGCACTGCTGAATTTGCCGGATGGCCGCAGCGTGTTGTCCTTTTCGCCCGAACTGTTCGTCCGTCATGCGCGCGGCAGCCTGACGACGCGCCCGATGAAAGGAACCGCGGCTGCCACTGGCAGCGCTGCGGCCGATTCTGCCGTGGCCGCAACGCTCGCGGCCGACCCGAAAAATCGTGCCGAAAACCTGATGATTGTCGATTTGTTGCGCAACGATCTGGGTCGCGTCGCGGCGACCGGATCGGTGAAAGTACCGGAACTGTTTGACGTAAAGCGCTACGGCAGCGTACTGCAAATGACGTCCACCGTTACCGCGCAATTGCGCGGCGATGCGACACTGGCCGAACTATTTGCCGCCCTGTACCCGTGCGGCTCGATTACCGGAGCGCCGAAACGCCGGACCATGCAGATCATTCGCGAGCTAGAAACCACGCCGCGCGGCATTTACACCGGCGCAATCGGCTGGTTCGATGCACCTGGCGACAACCGCGCGATCGGCGATTTCTGCATGTCGGTACCGATCCGCACGCTGGCATTGCAGCCGCCGCGTGCCGACGGATTGCGAGCGGGGGAAATGGGCGTTGGCGCGGGCATCGTGCACGATAGCATCGCGGCGGACGAGTTTGCGGAATGCCGGCTCAAGGCGAGTTTCCTGACCGGCTTGCCGAACGATTTCGAATTGCTCGAAACCATGCATGCCACGCGTGCCGATGGATGCCGCCATCTTGACCGCCATCTGCAACGTCTGCGTGCATCTGCCGATTATTTCAGCTTCAGTTTCGACGAACATAAAATACGCGCGACCGTACTTGACGCCTGTGCCTCTTTGCCTGGAACCGGTGCGCACCGTTTGCGGCTGGCGATGAGCGCTGACGGCGCCTGCAATATACAGACCGGCGTGTTGACTCCGCTGTCGGAGCCGGTCGGCGTATTGCTGGCCGAGCGGCCGGTGCTTGCGGACGACATCTTCCTGCGCCACAAGACCACGGTACGCGAACGCTATGATCTTGCATGGCGCGCAGCCGA
Source organism: Oxalobacteraceae bacterium (assembly GCA_036675035.1). Taxonomy (GTDB): domain Bacteria; phylum Pseudomonadota; class Gammaproteobacteria; order Burkholderiales; family Burkholderiaceae_D; genus MESE01. Next base: position 4,304 of record JAKFFO010000085.1, on the reverse strand, counting down.
AGCACAAGGCGCATTCGATATGCTGTTCTTCAATACGCGCGGCGAACTGGCCGAGGGTGCGCGCAGCAGCGTGTTCGTCAAGCTGAACGGCCACTGGTATACGCCCTCGCAAAATTCAGGCGTGCTGCCCGGGGTGATGCGCGCGGTATTACTGGCCGACCCGACCTGGAACGCCAGCGAACGGACACTGACGCTGGATGACCTGCGCAATGCGGACGAAGTGGTCATCTGCAATGCATTGCGCGGCGCGCTTGCGGCTAAAATCGATTGGCGGCCGCGCATGAATTCAGATCGACAACCGGGCGATTGAGCCGACAATTCACGGGGTCGGTTCGTTTCGGCTACAATTTTGGCGATGTTTCCATTCAGCAGATAAGGATATTCCCATGATCGTCTTGATTACCGGCGCAACCGCCGGCTTCGGTGCCGCAATGGCGCGCAAGTACGTAAAGCACGGTCACAAGGTCATAGCGACCGGCCGCCGCAAGGATCGCCTCGAGGCACTGGCTGCCGAACTCGGCACCTCCGTTCTTCCGGTAGTCATGGACGTCAGCGACAAAGCGTCCATCGACCAGGCACTCGCTGCCCTGCCCAAGGATTGGAAACAGCTCGATGTTCTCGTCAACAATGCCGGTCTGGCGCTCGGTGTCGAACCGGCGCACAACGCATCGCTGGATGATTGGGAAACCATGATTGAAACCAATTGCAAGGGATTGGTAACGATGACCAGGAGAGTATTGCCCGACATGGTCGCGCGCGGCAGCGGCTTGATCATCAATCTCGGCTCGGTCGCCGGCGCCTATCCTTATCCCGGCGGCAACGTATATGGCGCAACCAAGGCCTTCGTCGATCAATTTACACTCAATTTGCGCGCCGACCTGGTCGGCACCGGCGTGCGGGCAACCAATATTGCACCCGGATTATGCGGCGGCACCGAATTTTCCAATGTCCGTTTCAAGGGCAACGACGCAGCAGCCGCCAAGGTCTACGAGGGTACCGTGCCCCTCACGGCCGACGACATCGCGGAAACCGCCTACTGGGTTTCGACACTGCCGGCACATGTGAATATCAATTACGTCGAGATGATGCCGACCTGCCAGGGATTTTCTCCGTTTACCATCAAGCGGAATTCGCAATAACCGGTTGCAACAGTCAATACACTTGCGTGCGCAAGAACCGGGCGGCTCTCGACTCACAATCGCCCGGCATTCAGGGAAGACCATACAAAGCATGCAGTCAAAATTCAGCTGGCCTGTACGCGTATATTACGAAGACACCGATACCGGTGGCGTGGTGTATTACGCGAATTACATCAAGTTCTTTGAAAGAGCGCGTACCGAATGGCTGCGCGCGGTGGGTGTCAGCCAGCAATCGTTGGCGCAGACGCATCTGGTAATGTTCGTGGTCAAGAACACGGCGGTTGATTATCATGCTCCGGCAAGATTGGACGATGAACTGAAAGTAACTGTTGTTGTCGAAAGGCTTGGACGTGCTTCGGTGCAATTTTTACAGGAAGCATGGCGCGTTACCGGAAGCGAGCCAATGCTGCTGGCAAGCGGACGCGTCAAGGTAGGATGCGTCGACACCGCGTCATTCCGTCCAAGCACCATACCGGATGAAGTATTAAGAAAAATAAAAGTGGTTGATTAGAGTTCACGCAGGCGTTGCCCTGCAGAGCTGCCGGATTCGTAACCAAACCTTGCAAACCTGTTCAGAATGCCGGAATTCCGGTATTTTGCGCATACAATTAACCTGAACCGTTGGCCCGAATCGACTTAACCCGCACCCTACATGACCGTCACTCAAGATCTTTCTTTCTTTTTTCTCATCAAGAATGCTTCGGTAATCGTACAACTTGTCATGGCGCTGTTGCTGGCCGTGTCGGTGATCAGCTGGACTTACATATTCCGCAAAATGTTCGCGATCCGGAACGCGCAGGCGCAGACCGAGGAATTCGAAAGCCTTTTCTGGTCCGGTGGCAATCTGAACATTCTTTATGAAGATGCCGCGTCGAACCGCCGCCAGAATGCCGGAAAAACCGGTGCGCTGGAACGTATCTTCGAGTCCGGCATGGCCGAGTTCCACAAGATCAAGACGTCGTTTGGCACCAAGGATGAAATCGACTCGACCGCGCTGCTGGACGGTGCACGTCGCGCAATGCGCGCAGCCTACCAGCGCGAAATGGATGCGCTCGAATCACATCTGGCGTTTCTGGCATCAGTCGGATCGGTGTCGCCGTATATCGGTCTGCTCGGCACAGTATGGGGCATCATGAATGCGTTTCGCGGGCTGGCCAATGTGCAGCAGGCGACGCTGGCGGCGGTTGCGCCCGGCATTGCCGAAGCACTGATTGCAACCGCGATCGGCCTGTTTGCGGCGATTCCGGCGGTGGTAGCTTACAACCGCTACTCGCACGACATCGATCGCCTGGCGATTCGCTTCGAGAGCTTCATTGAAGAATTCTCGAATATCTTGCACCGGCAGGCGCGCTAATGTCAAATTCATCTTCGACATTGCGCGGCGGCCGCACCCGCAAGTTCAAGTCTGACATCAATGTCGTGCCGTATATCGACGTGATGCTGGTGCTGCTGGTGATTTTCATGGTGGTCGCGCCGATGGCAGACCCGAATGTCATCAATTTGCCGACAGCCGGAAAATCGACGAAGCCGCCGACCGAATACATCGAGATCACGCTAAAGCCGAACGCAAATGCAACGATTCGCATTGCCGGGCCAAAGAGCGGCGCCGGCAAGGCTGATGCAGCCGGCGGTCGCATCGACCTGGTGGCCAAACTCGAAGCGCTGCACCAGAAAAATCCGGAATTGCCGGTCATGATTTCCGCCGACAAGGATATCAATTACGGTGAGGTGATTCAGGCAATTTCGGAAGCAAAAAAACTCGGCATAGACCGCGTGGGACTCGCAACCAGATGATGATTGCCTTATGAGTGACAGCACTCCATACAACATGCCGAAGGAGCCGGGCCGCTGGCGTGCGATTTTGCTGGCGACCGTGGTGCATGCCGCATTGTTCGGACTGCTCTGGTTCGGTATCCGCTGGCAGAGCGAAACTCCGACCGCGCTGGAAGCTGAAATATGGAATCCGCAGCAACGGGAAGCAGCACCTCTGCCTAAACCGGAGCCGGAGCCGGAAGTAAAACCGAAACCCGAGCCGAAGCCGGAACCCAAGCCGGTCATCAAGGAGCCACCGAGGCCCCCCGTGGTCGAAAAACCGGTCGAACAACCCGATATCGCGCTGGAACAGGAAAAGAAGCGCATCGAGGAAAAGAAGCGGCTGGACGAAGAAAAACGCAAGGAAAAGGAACGCCAGGAAAAAGCGCGGCTGGAAGAAGAACGCCAGCAAAAGATTGCCGAACAAAAGGCGGAAGAAGAGCGCATCGAGAAAGAAAAACAGGAGAAACTCGCCGCAGCGAAAAAGAAGGCAGAAGAAGAGCAGTTGAAAAAGAGACTGGCGGCGGAAAAAGCCGCGGCCGAGAAATTGCGGCAGGAAAAAATCGAAGCCGAAAAACTGGCGGCGGAAAAACGCCATCAGGAAAACCTGGAACGCATGACCGCTCAGGCCGGCACCGGTGGAACAGGAACCGCACCCCAGTCGCAAGGCGGCAGAGCCGATTCGGATTATGCCGGCCGGGTCGCCGCAAAAATAAAATCGAATACGATATTCAGCATATCGGGCGGACTGAACGGAAATCCAGCTGTCGAATATGAAGTCCAGTTGCTGCCTGATGGATCGATCCGCGGCGTGCGACTGGTGCAGCCGTCCGGCGTTCCGGGATTTGACGAGGCAGTAGCACGCGCGATCCAGAGATCGGCGCCCTTCCCGCCCGACCGGTCGGGCCGGGTTCCGAGCAGTTTTAATGTAATCCACAAACCGAAAGACCAGTGAGCCATGATGAAACAACTTTTCTTGCGAGGTATTGCGATAATAGGTTTGGTCGTCGCGACCGCTGCGCACGCACAATTGCGCGTGGAAATTTCCGGGGTCGGCGCCAATCAGATCCCGATTGCCATTGCCGGCTTTGCCGGTGAGTCGATCGAGCCGCAGCAGATCACCGCGATCATCAAGGCCGACCTGACGCGCAGCGGCATGTTCCGTATCGTCGAGACCAGGGATGTTTTGCCAGAAACCGCCACCGTGAATTTCAGCGACTGGAAAATGCGCGGCGCCGATGCGCTGGTGATCGGCAGTGTGCAACGCCTGGCAGACGGCCGCATCGATGTCCGCTACAAGTTGCTCGATACGGTCAGATCGACACCGTTATCGGCACTGGCGCTGGCTGCGGC
>JAKFFO010000083.1:0-27205 GCA_036675035.1 Oxalobacteraceae bacterium | reverse complement strand
GTACCTTCGATGCGGACACCCAGCGCTCACTCTACCCGGTAAAGGAGGTGCGCCTGCTGCCGGGTCGCGAATGCCCGATGGACGAGCCATCAAGGAACGCGTTCCGAAGCCGCTGGCGCGAAACATTTGAAGGCGATCCGTCCAAATCGACGGTCTACAAGGACATCGGCAACGGTATTGCGTCGGCCGGAATCGAATATTATCTGCCGCTGTTTTTCGACCAGACGTCGACATTATTCGATTACCTGCCTGCCGACTCCATGCTTGCGCTGATCGGCGACATCGACACGGCAATAAAACGGTTCTGGAGTGATACGCAGTCGCGCTATCGTTTCCTGAAAGCCGATCGCGAACGGCCATTGCTGGCACCCGAAAACCTGTTCTTGACGGACGAATATTTCTTTACGCTGGCAAAGCCGCATGGCCGCTGGGTTATCCAGCACGGAGACGAAACATCTGAACTATCCGCGCCGTTGCCCAATATTGCGGTCAACCGGCGCGTAGAGGACCCGCTGACCAACCTGCGTTCGTATCTTTTGCAAACGGACAAACGCGTCCTGATCTGCGCCGAGTCCAACGGAAGACGCGAGACATTGCAACAGTATTTCACCGAGTATGATTTACCGCTGACGCTATGCGACGGCTTTGCCGATTTCCAGACCTCGTCAGCCAAGTTAATGCTGGGTGTCGCACCATTGCATGCAGGTTTTGAACTCGCAACCACGCTGGACCAGCTCGCGTTCATTACCGAAACCGAGCTGTACGCCGGCTCCGGACGGCGCATCGGAAAGAAAAAACAGGAAGGCGCCACACAGGTCGAGTCGATGGTGCGCGACCTGTCCGAACTGAAGATCGGGGACCCGGTCGTTCATGTCAATCATGGTATCGGCCGCTACATGGGCTTGATCAGCATGGACCTGGGCGAAGGTGAAACCGAGTTCTTGCACCTGGAATACGCCAAGGGTACCAAGCTCTATGTCCCGGTATCGCAACTGCATGTGATCGCGCGATATTCCGGCGCATCCCCGGACGACGCACCCTTGCACAGTCTCGGTTCCGGCCAATGGGAAAAAGCAAAGAAACGCGCGGCACAGCAAATCCGCGATACCGCGGCCGAACTCTTGAATCTGTATGCGCGACGGGCGCTGCGTAAGGGTCATGCATTCCAGTATTCGGCACACGATTATCAGGCCTTCGCCGAAAGCTTCGGTTTCGACGAAACACCGGATCAGGCGGCGGCAATCAATGCAGTCATTCAGGACATGACCGGCGGCAAACCGATGGATCGACTGATCTGCGGCGATGTCGGTTTCGGCAAGACCGAAGTCGCATTGCGCGCCGCGTTCGTCGCGGTGCTGGGTGGAAAGCAGGTTGCGATTCTCGCGCCGACCACGCTGCTGGCGGAACAGCATGCACAGACTTTCGCAGACCGTTTCGCCGATTGGCCGGTGAAGATAGCGGAACTATCGCGTTTTCGGTCGGGCAAGGAAATTACCCAAGCCATCAAGGGAATGGCCGACGGCACACTCGACATCGTGATCGGTACGCACAAGCTGTTGTCGAGCGATGTCAAGTTTTCGCGTCTCGGTCTTGTGATTATCGATGAAGAGCATCGGTTCGGCGTACGCCAGAAAGAAGCATTGAAGGCGTTGCGGGCAGAAGTGGATGTGCTGACATTAACCGCAACGCCAATCCCGCGTACCCTGGGCATGGCGCTGGAAGGCTTGCGCGATTTTTCGATCATCGCAACCGCGCCGCAAAAACGTCTTGCCATCAAGACCTTCGTCCGGTCCGAAGACGAATCGGTGATCCGCGAAGCCTGCCTGCGGGAACTGAAGCGCGGCGGCCAGGTATATTTTCTGCACAACGAGGTTGAAACCATTCAGAACCGCAAGGCAATGCTGGAAGCATTGCTGCCCGAGGCACGGATCGCGGTCGCGCATGGCCAGATGCATGAGCGCGATCTGGAAAAAGTCATGCGAGATTTCGTTGCGCAGCGTTTCAACATTCTGTTGTGTACCACCATCATCGAAACCGGCATCGACGTTCCGACCGCCAATACGATCATCATGCACCGCGCCGACAAGTTCGGCCTGGCGCAATTGCATCAGTTGCGCGGCCGGGTCGGGCGCTCGCATCATCAGGCATACGCTTATCTGCTGGTCCACGATGTACAGAGCCTGAGCAAACAGGCACAACGCCGCCTTGATGCAATCCAGCAAATGGAAGAACTCGGCAGCGGATTCTATCTGGCGATGCACGATCTGGAAATCCGCGGCGCCGGCGAAGTACTCGGCGAGAACCAGTCGGGGGAAATGCATGAAATCGGATTTCAGCTCTATTCGGACATGTTGAACGAAGCGGTGCGATCGCTGAAGAACGGCAAGGAACCTGATCTCGCGGCCCCGTTGTCGTCCACCACCGAAATCAATCTGCATGCTCCGGCCCTGCTGCCGAACGATTTTTGCGGTGATGTGCACGAGCGGCTATCGCTATACAAGCGCCTCGCCAATTGCCGCACCCAGGATGCGATCGATGACTTGCAGGAAGAACTGATCGATCGCTTCGGGAAACTGCCGGATTCTGCAAAAGCGCTGATTGAAACTCACCGCTTGCGCGTGGCTGCGAAACCGCTCGGCATTGTCAAGATTGATGCGCATGCGGAAGCGGCCGTATTGCAGTTTCAGCCCAATCCGCCAATCGATGCGATGCGAATTATCGAAATGATTCAGAAAAATCGACACATCAAGCTCAACGGCCAGGATAAATTACGCATCACCGCCAGCATGCCGGATCTCGCAACGCGCGTCTCGCAGATAAAGGCAACCATGCGTTTGCTGGCTGCCTGAAACAGTCGACGAACCCCAACTCCATTCTCTCCTCCCCCGATCCAATAATGAACCTGATCCTGCAAGGCCTGACCACTGACCGGAATGCGATCGACCGAATTGCTGCCTTGACCGGTACACAAGACGTCACACCGATTGCGCCTCATGCCTACCGATGCGAGGGCATCGCATACTCGACCGAAACCAGAGCAGAGGTTGAAGCGGAGTGCTACGCCGCTCAACTCGATTGTGCGTTTGTTGCGCAGGACCGGAAGCTGTCCGATTTCAAGCTGCTTGTCATGGATATGGACTCGACCTTGATCACCATCGAATGCATCGATGAAATTGCCGATATGCAGGGCTTGAAGCCGCAGGTAGCCGAGATCACCGAAGCCGCAATGCGCGGCGAGATCGAATTCCGTGAAAGCCTGCAGCGCCGCGTTTCGCTTCTGAAAGGACTGGATGCATCCGCACTGCAGCGCGTCTATGACGAGCGGCTTCGACTGTCGCCGGGTGCGGAAAGAATGCTTTCATCCGTCAAGGCAGCCGGAATGAAGACACTTCTCGTCTCGGGCGGTTTCACTTTCTTTACCGACCGGGTGAAAAAACGACTCGATCTCGACTACACGCATTCCAATATCCTGGAAATTGTGAATGGCAAGTTGACTGGGCAAGTGCACGGCGATATCGTCGATGCTGACGAAAAAAGGAGAACTACAGAGCGTATCTGCGCTCAACTCGATATCGCGCCGGATCGTGCAATTGTCATGGGCGATGGTGCCAACGATTTGAAAATGATGGGAATCGCCGGTTTGTCGGTCGCATTTCTCGCCAAACCGGTGGTACGCGCCCAGGCGGACGTCGCCTTGAATTTTGTCGGGCTGGACGGCATCTTGAATCTGTTCACAGAATAATTTTTCCACGGTCGCGTAAAGCGACGTCGACCTGATTACAGAACTTAATGACTTAATGGAGTCAACATGGCCCAGGAAATTGTCTTCGATAACCAATTACAGTCGCGCAAAAATCTCGCATGGTGGCTATATATTTTCCATGCAGCAAGCTTGGTGTTCTCGATGGGCGCTTTTTCATGGATACCGCTTATCATCAGTTACGTCAAACGAGGAGATGCGGCGGGCACCTTTGTCTACAGCCATCATTCCTGGCAAATCCGCTCGTTCTGGTGGTACCTGGTCTGGATTATCGTCGGCGCGCTGCTGTTTGCAACCTTGATCGGAATCCCGCTTGCATGGCTGGTGTGGGGCGGCGCATGGATCTGGAAGGCCTATCGCCTGATCAAAGGGATTGTTGACCTTAACGACAATAAGCCAATGCCGGATTAAGGACTTGAGGCTCGGAAAGTCATTTCGGCTGAATTATAATAATTGCCAGTCCATCATCAATATCCGGACCTGGCTCAACTTTTCCTTACGTAAAGCCCGGAATTGCGCCACACTGACGCAGTTCCGGTTCCGTGGCCGAATATATTCCGGAAACGATATTTCACAATGCATGTGCGCAGTGTCGCTGCGCAATGCCGTTTTCCTGAAAAAGTAAGTGAAACGTCCCCGGATCAGAATGATACCGATAGAAATTCGTTACTCGGAAGCATGTGGCGCCTTCAATACAGAAGCCCCGAAAATTAAATGAAATTAAGCACGTTTACTTATGAAGTCGGCAATCGGTGGTCGGTGAATGAATTTCCCGCCCTTGATTCCGAACAGACTTTGGTAATCGTATTTGCTGCCCCCGAATTCATCGACAGACCGCACGTTATTGCAGAACTGGCTTCCGCGTATCCGAGATCCCGAATGATCGGTTGTTCGTCGGCCGGCGAAATTGCCGGTCCACTGGTCAACGATGCCAGTATTTCCGTCGCCGTGCTTCAATTCGAACAGAGCCGTATCGCGGTGGTCTCCACGAAAATAAATGCCGCTTCAGAATCATTTGGCGTTGGCGAACAGCTGGCCACGCAACTTGCCCATGACGATTTGTGCAGCGTATTCATACTGTCCGACGGTCTTAACGTCAACGGCAGTGAATTGATCAAGGGTTTCAGTTCCACGTTGCCGCCGCATGTAATAGTCACCGGCGGTCTGGCCGCCGATGGAGACCGTTTTCAGCGCACCTGGGTGATGCGGAATGGAAAGCCCGAAGCCGGAGTCGTTACTGCTGCCGGCTTTTACGGCGACCACCTGCAAATAACTTATGGCTCGCGCGGCGGCTGGGGCAGCTTCGGACCGGAACGCCGTATTACCCGCTCGCACGGCAATATATTGTATGAACTCGACGGCAGGCCCGCGCTCACTTTGTACAAGGAGTATCTGGGCGATCTGGCTGGCGGACTGCCTGCTACCGGCCTCTTGTTTCCTCTCTCGATTCGGCAGGACGCGGCTGACTCGCGTGAACTGGTTCGCACCGTCCTTGCGGTTGACGAGACCGAACAATCGATGACTTTTGCTGGCGATGTGCCAAAAGGTTACCTGGCACAGCTGATGAGGACAAATTTCGACCGCCTGCTCGACGGCGCGAGCATGGCTGCGGAACAGGCGCGGGATAGCATGGCGATTGCCGGCCCCATGCTTGCGATTGCCGTCAGTTGCGTAGGAAGGCGGCTGGTCCTCGGCGAGCGGGTCGACGAAGAAACTGAACTGACACTGGAGCATTTGCCTGCCGGCGCACACCAAGTGGGTTTCTATTCGTACGGAGAAATTTCTCCCGGCGTCATCGGCACCTGTGACTTGCAGAACCAGACCATGACGCTGACCACCTTTTCCGAGGCATGAGTCCGGTGCCAGTCAATCATCGCCTGTTACTGCGGCAGCTTAAAAGGCTCGGCATAGATAACCTCGATCAAGCCCCGACGCCGGAGCAATGGTCGCAGATTCTCGAACGGGTCAGTCGTGCCTACACAGAAGCGGATCGCGAACGTTATCTGGTCGAACGGGCCCAGGAAATATCGTCGCGTGAAATGCAGGACTTGTACAGTCGCCTTGAAGAAGCTCAGCGCATCGCCGGTCTCGGCCACTGGTCATTCGACAAGGCGGAACAAAAAGGTTTGTGGTCCGAGGAATGCTTCCGGATTATCGGATTGCCGCCATCGTCGCCGCCGCTGACTTACAAGGAATTATCGAAACAGGTACACAAGGACGACCGTGTGCATCTGAAGGACCGCGTCGATGCCGCGCTGCATGACGGGCGGGATTTCGAAATCGAGTTCCGCCTGATTATTCCAAGCGGTGAAACCCGCTGGGTTCGCGTCATCGGTCAGCCGGTAAGAAACGGGCGTGGCAAGGTCCGCCGCCTGCACGGAACGATCATGGATGTCACGCGCCGAAAACTGGTGGAACTGCGCCAATCGATGGAACATACCATCACCCGCTTGCTGGCCGAGTCGGATTCCCCTGCAGAAGTCATACCCGAAATCATTCAGACCATCAGTGAAACCCTCGGCTGGGTATGCGGCGCATTGTGGATCGTGGATCGTGCCGAATCCGCACTCAGGCGAAACTCGATCTGGTCCTTGCCGCATCCGCAGGTCGAAGGTTTTTTCCACGCCACCCGGAACCTGCTGGAAATTTCTCATTCCGAAGGGCTGCTCGGACGCACCATGCGGCTCGGCGAGCCGGTATGGATTGCAGACGTCACCCGGGACGCCGATTTTCCTCGCGCGCAAGCAGCTCGTTCCGCAGGCCTGCGCGCTGCGTTCGCGTTTCCGATCGAGGCAGGTGGAGAAATTCTCGGGATCATGGAACTGTTTGCAAGACAATCACAGGAAGTGGACGAGGAAATGCTGCGCAGTGCGCACTTCATCGGCCGCCATATCGGACAATTCTTCCAGCGTGAGCAGACAGAAGCCGCGCTGCGTGAAAGCGAAGCACACTTCCGCGCACTGGTAGAACAGGCATCCGATAGCTTCTATGTGCATGATTTCGACGGCAGATTCATCGATGTCAATCAGCGTGGTTGCGACTGCCTTGGCTACACCAGAAATGAATTGCTGAGCATGAGCCTGTCCGATATCGACGTGGATCTGTCAATCAAGAAAATGAAAGGATTGCTTGGCCCGATCACGACCGGCACACCGATTGCGCTGGAAAGCCGGCATCGTCACAAGGACGGAACGGTATTCCCGGTCGAAATCCGCATCGGCCCGATCGAAATAGATGGACACCAGCATTTGCTGTCGCTGGTACGCGACGTCACCGAACGGAAGGAATTGCAGGACCACATCCAGCACCTGGCTTATCATGATCCGCTGACGGACTTGCCGAATCGGGCAATGTTCAATCGCCATCTCAGCCATGCGATGATTCAGGCACGCCGCTACTACAAGGGCCTCGCGGTATTGTTCATTGACCTGGACCGTTTCAAGAACATCAACGACACGCTCGGCCACGACGCCGGCGATCGCTTGTTGCAGGAAATGGCGCGGCGGCTGAAGGCTTCGTTGCGCGAAGGAGATCTGGTGGCGCGGCTAGGCGGCGATGAATTCGTCGTGCTGCTCGAAGAAGTCGTTGACCTGGGCCAGGTAAGCCAGGTGGCCCGTCAGATTCTTACTGCGCTGGTCAAGGAACACCCGCTCGACGGTCAGCTGATTCATATTACCGCCAGTATCGGCATCAGCACCTTCCCTGAAGATGGCCGGGATGAGTTTTCGCTGATGAAACATGCGGACGTCGCAATGTACCGCGCCAAGGACGGCGGCAAAAACAACTTCCAGTTCTATTCGGCGCAAATGGACCTGCATTCGGCCGCGCAGCTTGCACTGGAATCTAGCTTGCGTCGTGCGCTTGAGCGCGATGAGCTGCTGCTGCACTATCAGGCCAAGGTCGATGCGCAGTCCGGACGCATCACCGGGATGGAAGTACTGGTTCGATGGCAGCACCCTGAACTGGGCCTGATGCATCCCGAGCATTTCATTCCGCTTGCAGAAGAAACCGGATTGATCATACCGCTGACGAAATGGGTGTTGCGGGAAGCCTGCGGCCAGAACTGTGCGTGGCAAAAGCTGGGGCTGCCCGCAATACGTATCGCAGTCAATTTGTCGGCGCGTCAATTCGCGGACGATAATTTGCTTGCCGACGTGGCAAGCACCCTGCAAGAAGTCGGAATGGACCCTGCCTTGCTGGAGCTGGAAATCACCGAAAGCATGATGATGCACAATACGGACAAAACGATTCAGGTTTTAGCCGGATTGAAAGCAATGGGTATTCATATTGCGATCGATGATTTTGGTATCGGATACTCATCCCTGTCGCATCTCAAGCAATTTCCGATCGATATCATCAAGATCGATCGATCCTTCATTACCGATATTCCCGGCGACCAGGCAGATGAAGCAATCGCGGATGCGATCATTGCGATGGGAAAAAGTCTGAAAATCGTGGTCGTGGCCGAAGGCGTCGAAGCGCTGGAGCAACTGCAATTCCTGCGCAGCCGCGGATGTGATGAGATCCAGGGTTTTTATTTCAGCAGGCCGGTTCCGGCACGCGATTTCGGCAAGCTGCTACGCAAAAATCTGATGGGCTCGCTGGTCTCCACCGGCTGACAGCGAGCATCCGTTATGCTCAAATCACATTATAAAGCTGACAGCGCCTGCTCAATATCGGCGATCAAATCCGCCGGATCTTCCAGCCCGACGTTGAATCGTACCAACTGGCCGTTTCCGCGCCAGTTCTTGCGCATTGTCTGAATCCGATACGGTACGCATAAGCTATTGGCGCCGCCCCAGCTGAAACCGATTTTGAAAATTTTCAAGCTGTCTATGAAGCGATCGGTTTGTGCTTCGGAATAACGTTCATCGAAAATTACCGAAAACAGCCCGCCCGCTCCGATAAAGTCTCGCGTCCAGTGTTCGTGCCCCGGGCAATCGGAGAATGCAGGATGAAGTACTTTATCGATTTCGGATCGAGTCTTCAGCCAGCTTGCGACCAGGCGCGCGCCTGCGTCATGCGCATCCAGGCGCAGTTTCATCGTCGGCAAACCTCGCAACACGAGGTATGCATCGTCGACACTGACGCCAGAACCGAGCCGCATATGCGCGGTTTCAATTCGATTGTTCAATGCTGTATCGCGCGTTACGACGGCGCCCATCAGCACGTCCGAGCCTCCCGACTGGTATTTCGTCAGTGCCTGCATCACGATATCGACACCATGCTCGAACGCCCGGAATGCGAGTCCCGCCGACCATGTGTTATCGAGCGCAACCAATACGCCTTTGTCATGCGCAGCGCGGCAAATTGCCGGTATATCGGGCACTTCCATTGAGACTGAACCGGGCGTTTCGGCCCAGATCAATCTGGTATTGGCTCGAATCAAATCGCCGATACCGGCGCCGATCAGTGGATCGTAGAAACGTACCGACACGCCGAAGTCACGCGCCAGCCAATTTCCCAGTTCCCGGTTCGGGTTATAAACATTATCGGGAATCAGCATGTCGTCGCCGGCTTTCAGCAGCGCGAAATCGACCATCGCGATTGCGGCCAAGCCGCTGGGCGCCAGCAGGCAATGCTTGCCACCCTCAATTTCGGCGAGCCGGGCTTCGAGTGTGAAGGTAGTCGGGGTACCGTGCAAGCCATAGGTATATGCCGTCTTGTCCTGCCAGTTGCGCGAACGCATTGCAGCGACGTTGTCGAACAATACGGTGGAGGCATGATGGATTGCGGTCGGAAATGCAGCGAATCCACTCGGCGCGATATAGTCGCTGTGTACAAGCCTGGTCTGCGGCGATTTCTTGTCAGTCACTGTATTCTCCGCGCTCAATAAAATTTATCTGACCAATTTTCCGGCCGGAATAAATTGTAGAGTTTATATGAGAATTTTGCTGGCTGGGGCGCATAACCGATGCTGCGCCAACGCGATTGAGCACGGTCCAAGGACATCCCCAATTTCTTCCGAGCGAATATTTATGTGCCCGCTCCAGCCTTGCACAGCGCGACGGGAGCTTGCATTGCCGTGCCGATTCCTACTTGGATAACGCTTGTACCTTCGGCGAACGAGCATGCGGCTGAATCGGCCTTAAGCTGAATGGTTTGCTGATTGAACCATCGGCGGACATCCAGGTGCCTTGAATTATGCCGTCTTGCAGTTTGCCTTCCCATTGCCCTGAAATGTTGGTGCCGTTTTCCGACTCTTCAAGAAAGATACTTTCACCTTCGAGTTCTCCGGCCAGAAGAATTTTTTGCGATCGGCCAAAAAAGAAATATTCGCCTTCCAGCCCTTCTTCAGCGATCTCCTTGGGTCGGACCGTGGCCTGTACCGACAGCTCGCCCAGCTTTCCGCGAAATGCGACCGGCTTGCTAAATAAACCTGCAAAGCCGTCAGGCGTTTTTGACGCGCCGCTGGATGATGGTTCGGTCTTCCGTTGCTCGCTTTCTTTCGACGCTGCTTGCAGATCGGCGCTCAACGCAGCAACGGGTAGGCATAATGCCGTAACTGCAACCAGCTTTCGGAGAACCGCCAATCTCATGCCTTGGCCCATAGGTCATGGGCATCCGCCGCCGTCACCGTGACATCGACGAACTCCCCGACTGCCAGTTTCCTGTGCGGCTCGTATGGCGGTTTCACGTACACGACACCATCGATTTCGGGCGCATCGGCAACGGATCGGGCAACGCCACCGTCCCGGTTGACTTCATCCATCAATACACGAATGGTTTTTCCGACCTTCGATTGCAATCGTTTTTTTGAAATTTCTTCTTGCAAGCGCATCACGCGGCCACGGCGTTCTTCGCGCAATTCTTCCGGCACCGGATTCGCCAATGCATTGGCAGTCGCACCTTCAACCGGGGAATATGCAAAGCAACCCAAGCGATCGATCTGTGCCTCTTCCAGGAAATCGAGCAGGTACTGGAACTCTGCTTCAGTCTCGCCCGGAAAGCCGGCGATAAACGTGGACCTAATCGTAATTTCGGGGCACATGTCACGCCAGGCGCGGATACGCTCGATATTCTTTTCGCCGCTGGCCGGGCGCTTCATTCGCTTCAGCACATCGGGATGCGCATGCTGCAGCGGGACATCGAGATATGGCACTACGCTGCCGCCTGCCGCCATCGCCGGAATAATCGCATCGACATGCGGATACGGGTACACATAATGCAGCCGCACCCATGCACCGTACTGCGCGCCAAGCTCACCCAATGCCTCTACCAGTTGCGTCATGTGCGTCTTCACCGGCTTGCCATTCCAGAAACCGGTGCGGAACTTTACGTCCACGCCATAGGCGCTGGTATCTTGTGAAATCACCAGCAATTCCTTTACACCGGCCTTGAACAGATTTTCCGCTTCCAGCATGACATCGGCGATCGGGCGCGACACGAGGTCGCCGCGCATCGACGGGATGATGCAAAAGCTGCAGCGGTGATTGCACCCTTCCGAAATTTTCAAATACGCATAATGCTTCGGCGTAAGCTTGATACCCTGTGCCGGCACCAGATCGATGAACGGCGCATGGGGTTTGGGCAAATGGATATGCACTGCATTCATCACCTCGCCAAGAGCATGCGGTCCGGTTACCGCAAGTACCTTCGGATGGACTTTTTGAATGATGTCATCGCCGCTCGCATCTTTTTTCGCGCCCAGACACCCGGTTACGATCACTTTGCCGTTTTCGGTGAGCGCTTCACCGATTGCATCGAGGGATTCCTGGACCGCGGCATCGATAAATCCGCATGTGTTGACGATCACCAGGTCGGCGCCGTCATAGGATTTGGCAGTTTCGTAACCTTCGGCACGCAACTGGGTCAAAATCTGTTCCGAATCGACCAAAGCCTTGGGACAGCCAAGTGAAACAAAGCCGATTTTTGGTGCTGCTGGAGAAACGATGGACATAAAAAAGGAGGTCAAAAGCGAATCCGCTATTGTACCTCCTTCGAGTGGATGGCCCGTACTTCAAGCACGAGCATCCGGACAGTTGATTGCCTGCTATTTCTGCGACTTATCGGTCGGCGGCGGCGTAAACGGGAACGCGCCGAACATGTTTTTGGTTTGACTTTGCATCTGCTCCTGCATCTGGATAAACAGCGATTTGCTTTGTTCTATGTAGTTGCTCATCATTCCCTGCATCATCGGACCCTGAACGCTCATGAACTGGGTCCACATTTCAGGGCTGAAAGGTTTTCCTTCATACAGGCCTTTGGAATTTTCAGTCAGCTTGTTTTGAATATCGATGAACGCCTGAATGTTTTTTTCGAGATATGAACCCATCATGCCTTGCATTGCATGACCGTAATAACGAATGATCTGCGAGAGCGCATTGCTGGAAAACATTGGAGATCCGTTCGCTTCTTCTTCCAGAATGATCTGCAGAAGAATACTGCGAGTCAGATCTTCGTCAGTCTTGGCATCGACCACGATGAATTCTTCGTTATTCAACACCAGCTGCTTCACATCGGTAAGCGTTATGTAGGAACTGGTCTGTGTGTCATAGAGACGTCGATTCGGATATTTCTTGATCAAGCGCTCAGACGTCTTTTTTGCACTATTCATCGGTCACCCCAGTCAGTGGTTCATATCGCAGCAAAATATATCAGTAAAAAGTGAACGTGCGTTCGCTTTGGCATATTTCATTATAGTGCTAAAAAACCACGGTTTAAGGGACCGCGCAGGATTAAGTTGTGCATTTTGGCGGCCGTAGCTGGATGGTGCAGCAGGGATTTCGTGGAGCATTGCTCCACGCCTGCATAACGACATCGCCTTGCAAGGCGTTCGGCTCGCCGCAGTGCGGGCACTGCAAGAGGCGAGCAACGCAGTAGCGCGCCAGCTTCGACCAGAAAAAATTTGCAGGTTATTCCTGAGCTGGCCCTAAGCAACCATTCAACACTTTCTGCCCGTGGCAACGCTGCTTGCGATGCCTGCTTTTATTTGTTTTTTTATTTACACGGTTCAGTCTTTTCATGCGAAACACTGATCCATTGATTCCGAGGCTTTTTCACACCGGTCAATCGGCTCGTACCTTGACGTAACGGCCCGGCGCCGGCTCTATCGGCTTGAGTTTCGTATTGCCGTACTTAGTCGGCGCCTTTATCTTTTTGCCCGAATATTTCATCAGGAACGCAGACCACTCCGGCCACCAGCTGCCTGCATGTTCTGCTGCGCTGGCCAGCCATGCCTTCGGGTCCGATGTCAAGTCGTCATTGGTCCAGTAACTGCGCTTCTTTTGCGCAGGGGGATTGATCACGCCGGCAATATGCCCGGAAGCGCCGAGCACGAAACGATTTTTCCGGGTCTTTCGCGGATTCAACAGTCGGGTTGATGCATATGCTGAATTCCATGGGACGATGTGATCTTCACGGGACGCATAGATAAATACCGGCGCATCGATCCTGCCGAGATCGATTTTTTCTCCCATCACGCTTAACTTGCCAGGCACTTTCAGATTATTTTCCAGGTACATGTTGCGCAAATACCAGCAAAACATCGGACCCGGAAGATTCGTACTGTCGGCATTCCAGTACAACAGGTCGAATGGCGGCGGTTCCTCGCCTTTCAGATAGTTCGACTCGACATAGTTCCAGACCAGGTCGTTGGAGCGCAGGCTGGAAAAAGCAGCCGAAAAATCGCGCCCCGGCATCAGCCCGCCGCGCCCGATTTCCTGCTCCCGTTTCGATACCTGAGCTTCATCGATATAAACATCGATAACACCGGTATCCGAAAAATCAAGCAGCGCGGTCAGCATCGTCAAACTGGCGACGGGTTGCTCGCCGCGCGCAGACAATATTGCCAGCGCACTTGCGAGCAAGGTGCCGCCGACGCAAAAGCCGAGTGCATTGATCTGTTCCTGCTTGCTTATCGTTTGAACAGTCTGGATCGCCTTGATGACGCCATCGGCGATGTAGTTATCCCAGGTGGCGTGCGCGATAGATTCGTCCGCGTTGCGCCATGAAACCAGAAAAACCGTGTGCCCTTGTTCCACCGTGTATCGCACCAACGAATTCGCCGGCTGCAAATCCATGATGTAGTACTTGTTGATGCAAGGCGGCACGAACAGCATCGGCCGCTCATGAACAGTGGCGGTAAGCGGCTTGTATTGAATCAGCTGAAACAATTCGTTTTCGAAAACCACGGCGCCCTCGGTCGTGGCAACGTTGCGGCCAACTTCAAACGCCGATTCGTCCGTCTGCGAAATCCGTCCCTTCTGCATGTCCGCCAGCATATTGACCAAGCCCTTCGCCAGGCTTTCACCTTTGGTCTCCAGGATTTTTTTCTGCGCCTCCGGATTGGTCACCAAAAAATTCGATGGCGACATTGCGTCGATTGCCTGCTGCACCGCGAATCTGATTTTTTGCTTTATCTTGGGAGAAGTCTGCGCCGCATCGGCCATCGACATTAAAAAACGTGCATTCAAAAGATATGCCGCAGCATTGAACGCGCATAGCGGATTTGATTGCCAAGTCGGCGCCTTGAACCGCTTGTCGGCAACAGACGGAATTTTCATCACCAGCATGTCCTGCCACAATGCCGAGAACTGCTGCATGTAATCATTCTGCAATTGGGCAACGATAGCGGGATCCAGAACGACTGCCAGATCGCTCACAGCCTTCGCATTGTCAGGATTGCCGGCGATGGATGCTTGCTTGAACCACGACTGCCAGACATCAGGGTTTGCGAATTGGGACATCCACGGGGAAAGCGTGGATTGCGGGGTGGACGTATTCATGTCTGTATCACTTTTTTAGCGTATCGTTGCTGTTTGCGTCCAACAGAATCCATTATGTATATCGTTGCCATCGGCTGGATCTATGTTGTGCTGATGATGGCAATTACCGAAAATTCGGTGATTGCCGGCGTCACGACCTTCATGATGTACTGCGCCTTACCGTTAGCAATTATTCTATACCTAACCGGGTTCCGGCAACGCAAGCGCAGGCGCGGTGCGTTAAAAAAACAAGCGCTGGATTCCGGCGACGCGTCGATTGCCGAGCCCGCGACTTCGAATGAGGCCGGAGAACAAGCCTCCGTGCCGACGAAGGGCAACCCGAGTCAAAACAAGCTCGGGCCTGACCATCAGTGATTAGGAATCGATTGAATTTGAATTTGGGGTGATAACGGCACAACCCGGCTAGCTCGCGTTGATCACCACTAATTGAGCCAGATCAAAGTCGCCATGCGCCCGGTTATCTTGTCGCGCCGGTAAGAGTAAAACCGTGAAACATCGGTTACGGTGCAAAAATCTCCACCGTAAACGTTTTGAACGCCGTGCCGAGATAAAAGACGGCGCGCAATCCGATAAATATCGGCCAGATATTTACCTGGCGTGCTTTCGATCGGCTTGAATGCAGCTTCGGTTTTATGGTCGACTGCGGAAAATGCGCGCAATACGTCTTCACCTACTTCGAACTGCTCGGGCCCTATTGCCGGACCCATCCACGCGATGATGTCGCCGGCTCCTCTATTGCGCATGCTGTCGACCGTATTCTCGAGCACGCCGCCTGCCAGGCCACGCCAGCCGGCGTGCGCTGCGCCGACCACGTTTCCGGTAACATCGCAAAACAATACCGGCAGACAATCCGCAGTTTGAATCACGCAGACCGCGCCGCGTTGCGTCGCGACACTGGCGTCGGCCCGCGGCGTTGCTTTTGCTGAAGATGCCTCCACAACCGTTGTGCCGTGGATCTGCGTCAACCAGGCCGGCTCGGCCGGAAGCAGCGATCGAAGCAGGCCGCGGTTTTGTGCGACATTGCCCGGCGCGTCTTCTACATGCAACCCCAGATTGAGGCCGCCACCACCGCTGCCATTGTCGTAAGGCGCAGGGCTGAATCCGCCTCGACGCACTGTTGAAAATGCGCCGATATTGCACGGCGCTCCTACCCAGTCGGGCTTGATCAGTTCCAACTCCATCTGTTTGGGCCCTTTATATCGGCGCGGCAATTATCGGCGCCGATATACCGACTTGCGCAAGCAAGTCGGCGAAATCCTGCGGCAAGGGGCTGGTCCATTCGCATGCTTCTTGCGACACCGGATGTATCAGGCCCAGCCGGTAGGCATGCAGCGCCTGGCGTTCGAAAACCGACGCAAGATGCGGTTTTCCATACAATGCATCGCCAACCAGCGGGTGACCGATTGATTGCATATGGACACGGATCTGATGAGTACGTCCTGTTTCGAGCTGGCACCGCATCAGGCATACCGGACGTCCGGCGTGGGCACCGGCTGCAATGCGCTGATAATGCGTGAGCGCCGGTTTGGCAGTCGCATTTTCAAGTACCGCCATCTTCAAGCGGTCGCGTGGATGCCGACCGATGGCGGCATCAACCTTGCCGATCGCTTGCGGCGTACCCCAGACCAGGGCGGCGTATTCCCGCTTGACCGTGCGCGCCTGAAGCTGGCGCACCAGATCCGTATGCGCCGACAGTGTTTTCGCGACTACCATCAGCCCGCTCGTATCCTTGTCCAGCCGGTGCACAATTCCTGCCCGCGGTACGCGGGCAATCGACGGAAGATAATGCAGGAGGCCGTTCAATAAAGTGCCGGACCAGTTCCCTGCCCCCGGATGTACCACCAGGCCGGCCGGCTTGGCTATGACCAGAATCGCAGCATCTTCATGGACCACGTTGAGGTCCATCGCTTCCGGCTTGAACGCCTGTTCGTCGGGCGCAGCCTGAGGCAGGATAATCACGGTTTCATCGCCGAATACGGTGGTCTTGCCACGTCCGAGCTGGCCGTCCACGGTCACATGTCCGCCCTCGATCCACTGCTGTATCCGGCTGCGTGAATACTGCGGGATCAGCGTCGGCAATACCTTGTCCAGCCGGATCCCGCAAACCTCCGGCGTGAGCTTCAGTATTATGGGAGCGCTTTCCGATAAGGTAATATCGCCATCGTCTGCGTCTTCAACCTCCGGTTCCGGCAATTTATTCATTGAAATCGGCATTTCGGTTGGTATCACGGCAAATCCCATCAGCTATAATCATTGATTGTTTAGACGCATTCTTGCAAATATCCATGCAAAACAGATTATTCAAAATTTCGGCTTTCGCATTTGTTCTGTCCCTCTCGGCATGCGGGGTTCTCCAGGACGAACCGCCCGACGAAACCCGGACATGGTCCGCTGCCAAATTATACGCGGAGGCCCGCTCCGAATTAGCGGGCGGGAATTTCGAAACGGCGATTTCCCATTTCGAAAAACTCGAATCCCGTTATCCATTCGGCACCTTTGCGCAGCAAGCGCAAATGGAAATCGCCTATACTCATTATCGCCAGGGTGATCAGGCGCTGGCACTGGCCGCAACCGAGCGCTTCATCAAGCTTCATCCCGACCATCCGAATGTCGATTACATGTACTACTTGCGCGGCTTGATCAACTTTAACGACAATGTCGGCATGTTCGAGTTTCTCGCTCAACAAGACCCGAGTGAGCGCGACCCCAAGGCAGCCCGCGATGCGTTCGACTCGTTCAAGCAATTGGTTGAGCGGTTCCCGAACAGTATTTACGCAGAAGATGCACGCGAGCGCCTGCGATATCTGGTCAATTCGATGGCGCAGTACGAAGTTCATGTTGCAAGCTACTATTATCGGCGCGGCGCCTATCTTGCCGCCGCGAATCGCGCGGAGGCCGCGTTAAAAAATTATCGCGACAGCCCGGCAATCGAAGAAGCCTTGTTTATCATGGTCCGCTCCTACGACGCACTGGGCATGACGGAACTGCGTGATGATGCCAATCGCGTGTTCAAAAAGAATTTCCCGAGCAGCGAATTCCTGACTGGCGGGCGCAAGAAAACCAAGCCATGGTGGAAAATCTGGTAATTCGATACGAAGCCTCGTTTTACGAGGCTTTTTTTATGAACCTGCCTGCTATTGAGCGAGATTCCGGCTGAAAACCCAGCGCCGGTCGCTGGATCTGCTTTCATCAAACGAATAGCCCTCCATATCAAATTGCTTCAACCGCTCGGGCTCGGTAATATTGTTGACAGCTGCAAAACGAGCCATCAGTCCGCGCGCGCGTTTTGCATAAAAGGAAATTATCTTGTACTGCCCGTTTTTCCAGTCTTCGAACACTGGGCTTACGACTGGTACGCTTAGTTTGTCAGTCCGGACTGCCTTGAAATATTCTTCGGATGCCAGATTGACCAGCGCCTTCGAATTTCTATCGGTCAGTTCCTGATCGAGCGTCCTGGTCAGCGTATGCCCCCAAAACGCATATAAATCCTTGCCGCGCGAAGTAGCAAGGCGAGTGCCCATTTCCAGGCGATATGGCTGCATCAGATCGAGCGGACGCAGCAACCCGTACAACCCGGATAAAATGCGGATATGCGACTGCGCATATCCAAGCGCGCCGCTGCTCATCGAGCGCGCGTCGAGGCCGCCATAGACATCGCCATCAAATGCCAGCACCGCCTGCCTTGAATTCTCGCGCGTGAATTTTTTCGACCAGGCGGCATAGCGCTCGGCATTGAGCGCTGCCAGCGGATCGGAAATGCGCATCAGGCTTGCAATCTGCGCCGGTGCATGTTGCCTGAGGATTTTGATCAGCTCGGCCGAGCGTCCGATGAATTGAGGCAGGCTGTGTTTGTCGGTATTGGGAGGTGTAGTGAAATCAAGTGTTTTTGCAGGCGATAAAACAATCAGCATGAGCTTATCCAAACGAAAATTTTCCACATGATACCGAAGCGCATCGTCCTCGACACGAATGTATGTCTCGACCTGTTCGTATTTCGCGATCCGCGTTGGGCGGAATTGCATCTGGCGCTGCGCGACCGCACCGTCGAAGCGGTGACCCGGCATGACTGTAGAACGGAATGGCTGATTGTGTTGAACTATCCGCACCTGCCGCTGACCGAAGAATCGAGGGCCCGAACCATTGCTGAATTCGATTCGGTGATTGCATGCATCGTACCGGACAGGGACAGCTCCGAAATACCGCTTCCTGTTTGCCGCGACCCGGACGATCAGAAATTCCTGGAATTGAGCCGCGACGCGAACGCGGATGTGCTGATCACCAAGGACAAGGCATTGCTTAAACTGGCAAGAAGAACCGCAAAGGCCGGCCTTTTCACCATCATGCCGCCGGATGCCTGGGCGACGTATGTACGGCGCCCGCCGGCACCGGGATAAACCACTGGTGATGGCGGCGGATCGATCTGGATGCGCGATCCGTTAAAATGCCGGATTAAGCACGCGCCCTATTGAATTCAAATGAACACATCTACCGAAGCCATCCATACTTCGCCGCATGCGTCGGCGTCCAGCCCAGTCCAGCTTGCATCCCGGCTCCCCGATGTCGGCACCACAATTTTTACCGTGATGTCGGCACTGGCGACTGAAAAGGGAGCGGTCAACCTGGGCCAGGGTTTCCCCGACTTCGATTGTGACGCGACACTGATCAATGAAGTCGCCGCTGCGATGAAAAGCGGATTCAATCAGTATCCGCCGATGGCGGGAATCCCGTCATTGCGCGACGCAATCGCGCAAAAAATCCGGAAGATATACGATCGATCATACGAACCTGCCACCGAAATCACGGTGACCGCCGGCGCAACCCAGGCAATTCTGACGGTAATTTTATGCGCGGTTCATCCAGGCGATGAAGTGATCGTAATCGAACCGGCTTACGACAGCTATGTACCGGCGATCGAATTGGCTGGCGGCGTTCCGGTGTTTGTGCAGATGGAAATCGGCCAGTCCGGATATAGCGTTCCGTGGGACAGGGTCGCGACAGTAGTGACTGAAAAGACGCGCATGATCCTGATCAATTCACCGCATAACCCGACCGGGACCATTTTGCGTGAGGCCGACATCGATGCATTGAATGACATTGTAAAAGGCACCGGCATCCTGATCTTGTCGGATGAAGTCTATGAGCACATGGTATTCGACGGAGCAAGGCATGAATCGGTATGCCGGCATCCCGATCTTGCGGCCCGCTCATTCATCGTGTCGAGCTTTGGAAAAACGTATCATGTCACGGGTTGGAAAGTCGGTTATGTCGCAGCGCCTGCGGCACTGACGGCAGAATTCCGCAAAGTCCATCAGTTCAATGTATTTACCGTGAATACGCCGATGCAGCATGGACTTGCCGCTTATATGGCAAATCCTGCGCCATATCTGGACCTGGCCGCGTTTTACCAGCGCAAGCGCGATCTTTTCCGGAACAGGCTGACGCATACCCGCTTCAGATTATTGCCGTCCGACGGCACCTATTTCCAGTGTGTGGATTATTCGGCGATCTCGGATTTGCCGGAAGCAGATTTCGCAAAATGGCTTACGTCCGAAATCGGCGTTGCGGCGATTCCGGTGTCGGCGTTCTACCATCAGCCGAAAGAGTCCGGCATCATCCGCTTCTGTTTTGCGAAAAAAGACGAAACGCTGCAATTGGCACTGGATCGGCTGGCTTCACTTTGAATTTGAGAAACCGGTGCCGTGAACGCACCGCCGATATCGACACCGGCACCGGTTGAAAGTGAATATTATTTGGACCTGGCCTTCGACAGCTCCTGGTTCAATTTACGATCCGCATTCACCTTCTGCACGGTTGGGCGCTCACCCAGCATCTTGGTGTAATCACGCACCGGCAGGTCAGCCAGCACGTCTTCGCCATAAATGGCTTTGGAAGCCATCGATACCAGCGGCAAATGCACCAACGCCACGCAATCAGCCATCGTGAATTCGGCGCCGGCGACGTATGGCGAAAACTTGGCCAGCTTGGCGAATGCCTTCGCATTGCGGGTTAACAATTTGCGGGTACGCTCTTTCACTTCATCGGTGACCGTGCCGCCAAAAAAAGCCTGGCCATACAATTCGCGCGCAACCAGTTCGAGATGCAGCTCCATGAAAACGATCAGCTCTCTTACCTTTGCAGCTGCAAACGGATCGGCCGGCAGTAACGGCTTGTTCGGATACGCCGCTTCCACGTATTCGATCATTGCCTGTGACTCGCACAACGTGCCATTCTCGGTTTCGAAAAACGGAACCTTTCCCAGCGGCGATTTTTCCAGCAATGCGGGGGAGCGATCGGCCCATACGAGCACCTCTTCGAACTCAACTTCTTTTTCAAGAAGGGCCAGTTTCACCTTGTTGTAGTAGTTGCTGACGGCAAATCCGCAAAGTTTAAGCATGTTGTCTCCCGAGATGGTTTGTGTATTCGAAGGCGAACCGGTCAATCGCAAGTATGAGAATATTTGACCTTGCGATTACGATCTATCGATTCGCTGCAACGTAGTGGCAATTTGAAATGCGAGCGGCCATTATATAATTCCTGGAATTTCTTTATCTACCGACCATCATGTCCGCAGAACTTCAAGCGTCACGCCGGGATGCAACACTCGTATTGACGATCTCCAATCCGGGCGCAAAGAACGCTTTGCACCCGGATATGTACGCGGCTGCGATCGAAACTTTATCCACCGCGGAACGCGATGATTCGATTCGCGCGGTGATCCTCACCGGCGCCGACAAGTTTTTTTGCGCAGGCGGAAACCTGAACCGCTTACTGGAAAATCGAACCAGGGAAAAATCGGTGCAGGCAAATTCGATCGACAACCTGCACGGATGGGTTGAGGCAATTCGCGATTGTCCGAAGCCGGTCATCGCGGCGGTCGACGGTGCAGCTGCGGGTGCCGGATTTTCGCTGGCGCTCGCATGCGACATGATTGTGGCCGGCACATCGGCAAAGTTCGCCATGGCCTACGTGAAGGTCGGGTTGACGCCGGACGGTGGCGGCTCCTGGTTTCTGGCGCAGGCGCTGCCGCGCCAGCTGGCGACCGAATTGCTGATCGAAGGCAAACCCGTTTCTGCATCGCGACTGCACGAGCTCGGACTCGTCAACAAGCTGGTCCCCGACGGCACCGCATTGGATGCAGCGGCAAGCTGGGCCGAGGAACTGGCAGCGCTGTCGCCCAATGCGGTCGAGCGGATCAAATCATTGATGCGCGATGCACCGGGCAATTCGCTGGCGCAGCATTTCGACGCAGAGAAGCACAGTTTTGTCGAAAGTCTTCATCATCGCGATGCGCAAGAAGGCATCAGCGCATTTCTGGAAAAAAGAAAGCCGCATTACAAATGACTTCTCATTCCCGACGCCGCGTCTACCTGATGCGCCACGGCAGCGTAACCTATTTCGACGCAACCGGCAAACCGTATTTGCCCGAGTCGGTACCGCTGAACGACCAGGGCCGAGAACAAGCCGCCGCTGCCGGTAAAACCTTCGCTCGGGAAGGGATCCGCTTCGATCGTGTGGTCGTGTCAGGATTGCCCCGAACGGTGGAAACAGCGAACTGCGTATTGGCCGAAACCGGTCAGCAGATTGCGCTTGAAGAATGGCCCGATCTGGCCGAAATCAGGGGCGGAAAACTTGCCGGCATTGCAGATGCGGATTTGAAGGAAGCGTTTACCGCCGCCTTTGACGGCGTTGCACCGGAACACCGGCGTTTCCTTGGCGGCGAATCCATCGGCGAATTGATGGACCGAGTTCACCCGTGCGTTGGCCGTCTGCGCGCCGATCGATCATGGGACACGGTCCTGCTGGTGTTGCACGGTGGTGTGAATCGCGCGATCCTGTCCTACGCGCTCACCGGACAACGGCTGTTTCTGGGGAACCTGGCCCAGACGGCGGGCTGCATCAATGCGCTGGATGTCGGCGATGCCGATGCGGACTGGGTCGTGCGCCTGGTTAATTTTTCTCCTCCTTCGGTGTTGCAGGGAGAATCTCGCACCACGACGATGGAAACCCTGCTTGAGCAATATAAAAAATCGCGCGGACTCTGAACAGGTCATCGCATTCCAAAAAAATCGATCCGGTCTGAAATAGTACGGTCGTACGATTTTATGATGTAGAATCAACCGATAACAATTCCCGAACCCGTTTAGCAGGAGACCAGAGTGTACGAAGATTTCATGGGTACGAAGCCCGTTTCCGAACGCCAGAAGTTCGACGTCGCGGCCTTGCAGGAATACATGCGCAAGCACGTCGATGGTTTCTCCGGCGATCTGATCGTTGAACAGTTCAAGGGCGGCCAATCGAACCCGACCTTCAAGCTGACTGCAAACGGACAATCCTACGTGTTGCGCTCCAAGCCCGGACCGGCCTCAAAATTGCTGCCCTCCGCCCATGCGATCGATCGCGAATTCCGCGTGATGGATGCGCTGAACAAGGCCGGCTTCCCCGCCGCCAGGCAATATGCGCTATGCACCGATGAATCAGTCATCGGGCGCGCGTTCTACGTCATGGAATTTGTCGATGGCCGCGTGTTATGGGACCAGTCGCTTCCAGGCATGACCAATGCAGAACGCGCAGCGCATTACGACG
This sequence comes from Oxalobacteraceae bacterium, assembly GCA_036675035.1. Taxonomy (GTDB): domain Bacteria; phylum Pseudomonadota; class Gammaproteobacteria; order Burkholderiales; family Burkholderiaceae_D; genus MESE01. Next base: position 4,135 of record JAKFFO010000083.1, on the reverse strand, counting down.
AAATGAATCGCGTCATTGCGCAGTTGCACACGGTGGATTATGCGGCAATCGGGCTGGCCGACTTTGGCAAGCCCGGCAATTACTTCAAGCGCCAGATCGATCGCTGGACCAAGCAATACAAGGCATCCGAGACTGAAAAAATCGATGCGATGGACCACTTGATCGAATGGCTGCCGAATAATATTCCCGACGGCGACGACACCAGCATCGTGCATGGCGATTATCGACTCGATAACATGATTTTCCATCCGACCGAGCCACGCATTCTCGCGGTGCTGGATTGGGAACTCTCGACGCTGGGCCATCCGCTCGCCGACTTTTCCTACCATTGCATGAGCTGGCATATTCCGCAGGGACAGTTCCGCGGAATCGGCGGGCTCGACCTTCCGTCACTCGGCATTCCGTCCGAAGAAGAATACATCGCGAAATATTGTGAGCGGACCGGGAAGACCATTCGCCATGAGGATTTCAAGTTCTATCTTGCCTACAACATGTTCCGCATGGCCGGCATTTTGCAAGGAATCATGAAACGATATGTCGACGGTACCGCATCGAGTGAACAAGCGCTCAAATCCGGACAGGCAACTCGCCCGATGGCTGAAATGGGCTGGCACTACGCATCGGGCGAAAAGAAATAATTGACGCATTAGTTGACGCACTTACCGATTTAACCAAGGAGACATTATGGAATTCGAGTATTCGGATCGCTGCAAGGATTTGCAAGGCAAACTGCTGAAGTTCATGGATGAGCATATCTATCCGAATGAAAAGCGCTACAAGGAAGAGATCCAGCGCAACGGACAGGAAAAGGGTAATCGCTGGCTGCCTACCACCGTCATTGAAGAGCTCAAGCCGAAGGCACGCGCACTGGGATTATGGAATTTATTCCTTCCAAAATCGCCGCGCGCTCCGGAGGGTCTTTCCAATCTGGATTATGCGCCGCTTTGCGAAATCATGGGACGTGTAGGCTGGGCACCCGAGGTGTTCAACTGTTCCGCGCCCGATACCGGCAACATGGAAACCATCGAGCGCTACGGCAATGAAGAACACAAGAAACAGTGGCTGGAGCCTTTGCTGCGCGGCGAGATCCGTTCCGCGTTTGCGATGACCGAGCCGGCGGTTGCGTCATCGGACGCGACCAATATCGCCACCCGCATCGAACGCGATGGCGATGAATATGTAATCAACGGCCACAAATGGTGGATTTCCGGCGCAGGCGATCCGCGCTGCAAGATTTTCATTCTGATGGGAAAGACCGACCCGAATGCGCCGCGCCACTCGCAGCAATCGATGATCCTGGTGCCGGTCGACGCCAAGGGCGTGACCATCAAACGGCCATTGCCGGTATTCGGTTACGACGATGCGCCGCACGGCCACTGCGAAATCACATACGAAAACGTGCGTGTTCCGGCATCCAATATTTTGCTTGGCGAAGGCCGCGGGTTTGAAATTGCACAGGGCCGCCTCGGGCCTGGACGAATTCATCACTGCATGCGTGCCATCGGTGTGGCCGAACGCGCGCTGGAGCTGATGTGCAAGCGTTTGAATGAACGGGTTGCGTTCGGCCGCAAGATTTCGGAGCAAAGCATCTGGCGCGAGCGCATTGCCGAATCCCGTATCCAGATCGACACCGCTCGCTTGCTGACGCTGAAGGCTGCCTACATGATGGATACCGTCGGCAACAAGCATGCGAAAGCGGAAATTGCGATGATCAAGGTGTTGGCGCCGAATGTGGCCCAGCAGGTGCTCGACTGGTCGATTCAGGCGCACGGTGCCGCCGGTGTGTCGGACGAATTTCCGCTGGCGTACATGTGGGCGGGCAATCGCACGTTGCGCATCGCGGACGGCCCGGACGAAGTGCACCGTAACGCGGTAGCGAAGCTGGAACTGGCAAAGCATATGTCGATTCCCGGCGAAGAACTTGATCTCCCGGTCACGCGCTCCTGAGTTCGACGGTACTCAGCCATTCCAGCCTGGCTGAAGCAAAAAATCCCGATTTGCTGCAGAATCGCAGCATTCGGGATTTTTTGTTTTTCAACGCCAGGCAATACTTCGGAGAGAAAATGATCGACGTCTATTCCACTGCGACACCGAACGGCCACAAAGTCCACATCATGCTGGAAGAATGCGGCCTGCCGTATCAGATACACCATATCGACATCGGTGCCGGCGACCAGTTCAGGCCGGAATTCCTGGCGATTTCGCCAAACAACAAGATTCCGGCAATCGTCGATTCGGATGGACCGGACGGCAAGCCAATGTCATTGTTCGAATCGGGCGCGATCCTGGTTTACCTCGCATCCAGGACCGGCAGGTTTCTCGGCAACACCGATCGTGAAAAATTCACGACCTTGCAGTGGTTGATGTTCCAGATGGGCGGAGTCGGACCGATGCTGGGGCAAGCCCATCATTTCCGCATCTATGCGCCGGAAAAAATCGAGTACGCGGTCAATCGTTACACCAACGAAGCGAAACGCCTGTATGGCGTCATCGACAAGCAGCTCTCGACGAACGCCTACCTGGCAGGCGACGAGTACACAATCGCAGACATCGCGACATTTCCATGGACACGCTCATGGAAAAATCAGGGAATCGATTGGAATGACTTTCCAAACGCAAAACGCTGGTTCGATGAAATCAGCGAGCGCCCGGCGGTTAAACGTGGCGTCGAAGTGCTCGCGGATTTGCGCAAGCCGCTGATGGACGACAAGGCGAAGGAAGCATTGTTTGGCACGACGCAGTATGCCAAGCGATAGAGACAGCGGATATGTAATTCCCGAAAACCGTGTTCCGGGAATTACACGAATTGCAGAGTATCAGGTGTAGCGGCGTGAAATGGATTCGGCAACGCATACCGGCTTATCGCCGCCTTCGCGCTCGATGCTGACTTTCCAGGTCACCTGCGCACCGCCGGGAATGTCCTCGACCAACTGCAAGGTCATTCTTGCGCGAACCCGGCTTCCAACCGGCACCGGTGCCGGAAAACGAACCTTGTTCAGACCGTAATTCACACCCATCTTCACGTCCAGCATCCGCACTGCCATTCCCATCAACAGGGGCAGCAGCGACAAGGTAAGAAAGCCATGAGCAACCGTACCGCCATACGGAGACTCCTTGCGGCTTCGTTCCACATCAAGATGGATCCATTGATGATCGCCGGTCGCTTCCGCGAACAGATTGACGCGCTCCTGCGTAATCTCGACCCAATCCGATACGGCCACTTCCTGGCCCACCAATGTTTTGAGCTCTACCAGTGATGCTATTTCGCGCATGAGGTCTCCAATTGAAGTGTTACAAAAAACAGATTTCTGGATAAATGACGCCGGAAGGGAGCAGCCGCGGATCAGACCGGGCGGCGCAGGTACATCCCCATGCCTTTGACGGTTGCGACGATCTCTCCATGCTGATTCCTCGCTTGCCACAACGTATGCACTACACCGCGGTCGCTTTTACTGGTCGATGGACGCGCGTCTAACGTAGTCGTGGTGACGGTTAACGTGTCGCCACCGCGCACCGGTTTCAGCCAGCGGATTTCATCGACTCCGGGCGAACCGAGGCTGGCCGCCTCCCTCAAGAAACCGTCAACCATCAAACGCATCATCAAACCGCAGGTATGCCAGCCGCTGGCAATGATACCGCCATACATCGACTGATTGGCCGCCTCTGCGTCGACATGAAACGGCTGCGGATCGAACTGCGTGGCAAAGGCAATAATCTCTTCCTCCGTCACGGTGCGCGATCCGACTGCAATGGTTTTACCTACTTCGAAATCCTCGAAATACCATTTAATCTGCGCCATGATGAACGTCCCGGTTAGCGATCGATCAAGCTGCGTTTTTGAACTGCGGCTGCGCGACGAAACGAGCCATGTGATGATCGGTGTCACCCAAGCTGAGCTCGATCATGGTCGACCGCTTGAAGTAGTGTGAAGCCGGCAGTTCATTGGTCACCGCGATGCCGCCGTGCAGTTGCACGGCCTGCTGGCCGACGAACTTCAGTGCTTGCCCGACGCGCACTTTTGCCGCCGATACGGCCGGAATAGCACGCCGTGAGTACCGTACGATCGACGGCCAGCGCGCAGCAGATATCAGCTTCAAGGATGTAAAGGTCTCTGCTTCTGCACGACTGGGTAGCG
>JAKFFO010000225.1:0-27503 GCA_036675035.1 Oxalobacteraceae bacterium | reverse complement strand
TGAAACCGGTCGAGGTCGGCCGGCTCCGCGTGGTCGTCACGACCGCCCTGCACGCCGTGGACGCGACCGGCAGCGTCGCAACGGCGGGTGCTTGAGCAGCCAGATGCATTCGCGGGCGCCGTCGTCGCGGACCGCCGCGGCGCGACGGTGCATGAAATCAAGCGCCTCCTGGCGCTTGTCGTCTTCACGTTTGGCCGGCGCGGCCTTGGCATTTCCGGTGCCTGGCTTGGCCGGTGTCTTTCTCTCGGACGGCTTGCGCTTGGGCTTCTGCTCCCGCACCAGATCGTCGTAAAAAATGAATTCGTCGCAATTCGCGCTCAAGAGATTCGAGGTCGAATCCCGTACGCCGATTCCGACCACATGCTTGTTGTTTTCGCGCAGTTTTGATACCAGTGGTGAAAAGTCGGAATCGCCGCTGATGATGACGAATGTATCCACATGGGCTTTGGTATAGCAGAGATCTAGCGCATCGACCACCATCCGGATATCGGCTGAGTTTTTGCCTGATTGACGTACATGCGGAATTTCGATCAACTCGAAAGCCGCTTCATGCATCGTCGATTTGAAATCCTTGTAGCGGTCCCAGTCGCAGTACGCCTTTTTGACGACGATGCTGCCTTTCAGCAGAAGGCGCTCCAGCACTTTCTGGATATCGAACTGCGCGTATTTCGCATCGCGAACGCCGAGCGCAATATTTTCAAAATCGCAGAACAGCGCCATATTCGTTATTTCGGGTTGCCCTGCCATCGGTTCATCCTTGTTTGGTGTGTTTTCTGTATTGATGCGTCGTTTGATCAGGCACAGGCGCATGCCCGCACAATGAGTTCCAGCATTGCCGGAATAGTAACCGCTGTTCGTATCAGTGTGCGATGGCAGGAAACAAATTAGCGCATTGCCTGACGCGAATCACGGTCCAAATCTCGAAAAACAAAGGAGAACAGTTGTAAATCCAGTCTGCGATCGAAGAAATACGTGCAATTTCAAATGACAAGCGTCATTATATTGTTTATTACGGGCAATTTTTTGACCGCGCATTCGCACGTATGCAAATTCGGGGAATTTGCACGGTCAAGTGCTCTACCAGACAAAACTGTGAATATCGATGTGGCGATATTTATTGGGCCCATCGCCATTTGCGAAAGGAAGCAGGCATGCCGATCAAGAAAATTCTTGTCGTTGACGATTCGGTCAGCGCTCGCCAGTATTTGACGGTGGTTCTCGCGACTGGCGGCTACAGCGTGGTCACTGCAGTCAGCGGCGAAGAAGCGATCGTCAAGGTGAAAAGCGAAATGCCGGACCTGGTACTGATGGATGTGGTGATGCCTGGCATAAACGGGTTTCAAGCAACCCGAGCCATCACAAAGGACGAGGACACGAAACACATTCCTGTATTGATTTTGACCAGCAAGGATATGGAAACGGATCGAATCTGGGGCATGCGCCAAGGCGCTACCGGATTCATCAGCAAACCGATCAACCCGGCTGCGTTACTGGCGCAGATCAGCGCACTCGGCTGAATTCGATGAGGCGGTTGCCTGTGCGCGAATCCCGTTTCAGTTGGAAGAAAAACGTGCAAATTTTTAAAACAGGCGTCATTATATTGTTTATAAAAGGCAATTGATTTAACGGTCTGCAATAGAATGGTTGTGTTTCCCGGCATTGCCGCGATATTCGGCTTCACAAGCCGCTTCATAAGTCGCATTGCAATCCGTATTACAAGCTTAAAAGAATCAGTTAATCATGACGCGATCGTCATTTGTCAAAGGAAGTAGTCATGCCTATTAAAAAAATCCTCGTCGTTGACGATTCGGCCACCGCAAGACAGTTTCTGATCGACGCCTTGAGCATGGGCGGCTATGAAGTCGTTACCGCCGAAAGCGGCGACGAGGCGATCATCAAAGTCAAGGCTGAAATGCCTGACCTGGTACTGATGGACGTCGTGATGCCGGGCATGAACGGTTTTCAGGCAACCCGTGCGATTACAAAAGACGATGCAACCAAACATATTCCGGTCCTGATTCTGACTAGCAAGGATATGGAAACCGACAGAATCTGGGGTTTGCGCCAGGGTGCGGCCGGGTTTATCAGCAAACCGGTCAATTCGGACGCATTGCTGGCGCAGATCGGCGCGCTAGGCTGATAATTATCCCAGTCTGACAGCACCGCATCTCAGGCCAGGTCTGGAACGGAGCCGCCATGAGTTCCGATACATCGTGATTCGATGATCGCGTGCCAGCTTCTTTCCGCCAAAATTCAAATAACGAAATGAGCCTTATCCGATGCGCATGGGTCAATCCGGGCAATCCCCGTTACGTTGCCTATCACGATGATGAGTGGGGCATTCCGTGCCATGATGAAACCCGCTTGTTTGAAATGCTCAATCTGGAAGGGGCTCAAGCGGGCTTAAGCTGGGAAACGATTCTGAACAAGCGCGATCGGTACCACACCGTATTCGACGCCTGGAATCCCGAAAAAATCGCGCACTATGATACGGTCAAGGTCGCCGAGCTGCTCGGAGATGCAGGGATCGTTCGAAACCGCTTGAAAGTCACCGCTGCAATTACCAATGCGCAGGCCTATTTACGCTTGTGCGACGAAGTCGGCGGGCTCGATCCATTCCTGTGGTCCTATGTCGGCGGGGCGCCGATCCGGAATGCATGGGCGACGCTGAAGGATTGTCCTGCAACGACACCCCTATCGGATCGCCTGTCGAAGGATCTCGCCAGACGCGGTTTCAAGTTTGTCGGATCGACCATTATTTATGCGTACATGCAGGCCATCGGGATGGTCAACGATCACTGCGTCGACTGTTTCTGTCATTCCCGTCATCCGGTAAGCCGTTAAACATATCACTGCGAACGACCGATCAAGGCAGATGTGACCGCAAGAGCTCAGTCCGAATGTCGGGCTGGCAAGCACTGCTTCCGGTTAGCCACAACACCGCAATATTCCGAGCCGATTAAATCCAGAGCCAGTTGGAGAACCGCTTCCGGCACGCCGGTTCGCAATGATAGTGATTGAATCGACAATGAATGAAAGGTTCAAATTTCTGACCTGGATAGGACCGACATCGATAGAATGCTTTCGACCCGCCTCGTTTGTCCGCGCCAAGTTGATAACTTCAAGATCACAATGACGGAATATAAAGGGTAAAAAAAAGCCCGCTCGAAGAGCGGGCTTAAATCTATATCAAAGGAGGAGACATAGAGGAGACAGGTGAAGTATAAGAACAGCCTAGTTATTAATCCAATTCCATTTTCTGATATCAGGTATATGGATTGTGAATACTGCTTGGTTTTTACCTACACCCGCTCTCTTACGGGAATTCTCCGAGGTCTCGCTTTTTTGTCCGTGCCAGTTTCCCCGGGCATGCAATTACCCGGTCGTGCCGCTCATGCTTTCCGTTGTCGCATTTTCCGTTTCGGCGCAAGCATCGTTTTTCGACATGTCGCCGCGCCGCACAGGCATTCGTATGCCCGCTTGACCGAAGGGGTATGGCGCTCGGAAACGATCAAACCGTAATCATAGTTGAGCTCTTCGCCGCGTTTGATATCGCGCAGTGTGTAAATGAAAATCTTGCCATCCTCCTCGCGCGCTTCGCAGTTCGGTTCGCAGCTGTGATTTATCCAGCGGGCGTCATTTCCATCTACCGCTCCGTCGATCAGACGTCCGCTTTCCAGGCTGAAGAAGAACGTATGCCACGGGTTATTCGGGTCGGTACTCTCGCGCGAAGCGGCTTGCCGCGCTGTTACACGCTTGCCTGCATATTCGATTACGCAAGTGTCGGCTGGTATCTTGCGGGCGGCGAAAACGCCGTTACCGTGAATAGTTGAATGTCGGACAGTGATAAAAGGAAGGGAATGGTTGACGACGGAATCGTCATTGCTGGAACGTTTCATTTATCGATCTTAAAAGTACACCGAGGCCGGTTGATTATTCTCAAAACAAGATTTGCCGAAGTTAATTATCCAAAAGATATTCGCTGACATCTTCGGCATGGTGATCAAGCGCAAACTTTTTATGTATCGCCGCAAACCGATTCAACACCAGCACCAGAACAGCCCGCAAAAGCATGGAAGGCGGCGCGCAAACTGAACTTGCCGATCGGGTGCGCCGGCGAGCCAGCCATTGTGCGTCAAATAACGCCCGCGAGTTTACAGGAAAAAGATTATTTATTGCGTATTAGCCAAACTCGGCGAATCTTGCGCATGATCGCGATGCGGTCGCATCGCAAAATGCCCAAAGGGACTTGGCGCTGACAAGCCAACAATCGCATGCGTCGTTGCGATTTCACGACAACGCAAAAACGATTTTCTTTCCTCGTCCGCCCATGACGACACCGCAGCGATGCGCTGAACTATTGTCGTCAAATTGATTAAACCGCATGCCGGTCATCGTTGGAATTCCGCCAGCCGGATTGACCTCATGAATCCTTGGTCATGCAAAAGTGTTGGGATATGCGCTGTGCCGAACGACGCATCGGTCAAGTTCCACCTGAAATTGCTGGTGAATTCAATCGTGAATAAAGCTGAAGGCAATCGTGTAGCTCTAGCGAAATGCACAACACCGTGGGCCAATTTCTTTGGCACAGAAACCAATCATTGTACTGCCGATATTCAAACGCGATCAGTTGAACTTTCCTATTTGTAATGCGTCCAAAAATAAATATTTTTTATCGGCAAAATTTCTGTAACGCATCGCAAGAAAGAGCGCGTATTATTTATTTCAATCGCGATGTAGAAACGCAGTCTTCAAATCCGGCCCCGCTCCGGCAGCTTCACATCAAAGGACCCGTCCACATGAAAATATTTGACAACTACGCAGCACGATACGAACGGACCCGCGAAGAGGAATACTCATTGCAGGAATATCTCGAAATTTGCAAACGCGATCGGCTTGCCTATGCAAGTGCCGCCGAAAGAATGTTGACTGCGATCGGCGAACCCGAGTTGCTGGATACGCGCCATGATCCGCGCCTGTCGCGTATCTTTGCCAATAAAGTGATCAAAATTTATCCGGCATTTCGCGAGTTCTACGGTACCGAGGAAGTGATCGAGCAAGTTGTCGCTTATTTCCGGCATGCCGCGCAGGGCCTGGAAGAGCGCAAGCAGATCCTGTATCTGCTGGGACCGGTGGGCGGCGGAAAATCGTCGATTGCCGAAAAACTCAAGTCATTGATGGAGTCGGTACCTTTCTATTGCATCAAGGGTTCGCCGGTGAATGAATCGCCGCTCGGCTTGTTCAGCGAAGAAGAAGACGGCGTGATCCTGGAAGAGGATTATGGGATTCCACGTCGCTATCTGCGCACGATACCAAGTCCGTGGGCGGTCAAGCGTCTGCATGAATTCAACGGCGACATCAATCAGTTTCGCGTCGTGAAGCGGTACCCGTCGGTGTTGAAGCAAATCGCGGTAGCCAAGACGGAACCCGGTGACGAGAATAACCAGGACATTTCATCGCTGGTCGGCAAGGTCGACATTCGCATGCTGGAAAATTTCTCTCAGGACGATCCTGATGCGTACAGCTACTCCGGTGGCTTGTGCCTGGCCAATCAGGGCTTGCTTGAATTTGTCGAAATGTTCAAGGCGCCGATCAAGGTTCTGCATCCATTGCTGACCGCAACGCAGGAAGGCAATTACAAGGGCACCGAAGGCTTCGGTGCGATTCCTTTCGACGGCGTCGTGCTCGCGCATTCGAACGAATCGGAATGGAAGACATTCAAGAACAACAAGAACAACGAAGCATTCCTCGATCGTATCTATATCGTGAAGGTGCCGTACTGCCTGCGCGTGTCCGACGAAGTCCGGATCTATGAAAAGCTGGTGCGCAATTCGTCGCTGGCGAGCGCGCCATGCGCGCCGGGCACGCTGCAGATGATGTCGCAGTTCGCGGTATTGTCGCGCTTGAAGGACCCGGAAAATTCGAGCATTTTCAGCAAGATGAAAGTCTACGACGGCGAAAATCTGAAAGACACCGATCCCAAGGCCAAGTCGAAATCCGAGTACAGCGATTATGCCGGAGTTGACGAGGGCATGAACGGCTTGTCGACGCGGTTCGCGTTCAAGATCCTGTCCAAGGTATTCAATTTCGACAGTACGGAAATCGCCGCCAACCCGGTGCATTTGCTGTATGTGCTGGAACAGCAAATCAGCCGCGAACAATTCCCGCCCGAGACTGAACAGAAGTACATGTCTTACCTGAAGGAATATCTCGCGCAGCGTTATGTCGAATTCATCGGCAAGGAAATTCAGACCGCCTACCTGGAAAGCTATTCGGAATACGGCCAGAACATTTTTGACCGCTATGTGACCTTTGCCGACTTCTGGATTCAGGATCAGGAATTCCGCGACCCGGATACCGGCGAAAGTTTCAACCGCGACTCGCTGAACAATGAGTTGGAAAAAATCGAAAAGCCTGCCGGCATCTCGAATCCGAAGGATTTCCGCAACGAGGTCGTCAACTTCGTGTTGCGTACGCGCGCGCAGAACAACGGCAAGAATCCGTCGTGGACCGGTTACGAAAAATTCCGAAGCGTGATCGAGAAAAAAATGTTCTCGAATACCGAAGAACTGCTGCCGGTGATTTCGTTCAATGCCAAGGCAAGTGCCGACGATGCCAACAAGCACAAGGAATTCGTGTCGCGCATGGTGGAGAAGGGCTATACCGCCAAGCAGGTACGGTTGCTGTGCGAATGGTATTTGCGCGTCAGAAAATCGTCGTAAGTTGACTTAGACAGTTCCACTGCGAATCGGGCCATCATGCTCGATTCGCAGCAGATGCACGATCAGGAGACCATATTGGCTTACCTCATCGATCGGCGTATGCAAAGCAAGAACAAGTCCGCGGTCAATCGCGATCGCTTCTTGCGGCGTTACAAGAGCCAGATCAAGCAAGCAGTTTCACAAGCGATCAAGGGTCGCTCCATCACAGATATCGCCAATGGCGAGAAAGTCACGATTCCTGCCAAGGACGTCAACGAACCGAATTTCGGCCACGCACGCGGCGGCGTATGGGAAACAGTCAGTCCGGGCAACAAGGAATTTCAGAAGGGCGACAAGGTTCAGCGCCCGAAAGGCGGTTCGGGTTCCGGCAAGGGCAAGGCTGGAAACAGCGACGAGACCACCCAGGACGATTTTGTATTCGAACTGACGCGCGAAGAATTCATGAATTATTTCTTCGAAGATCTCGAATTGCCCAACATGGTCAAGACGCGTCTGACCGCATCGACCGAGTTCAAGACCCATCGCGCCGGCTACAAAACGGCAGGCACGCCGGCCAGCATTCATGTGTTGCGTTCGCTGCGTGGTGCGCTGGGGCGACGCATCGCAGTGGGGAGTGCATCCAACAGGCGATTGCAGCAGGCGGAGCAGGAACTGGATCAGTTATTGCTGATCGTGTCCGAAGATGATCCGGCGGTGTTGAAGCTCAGGCGTGAAATCGATGGATTGCGCGCGAAGCTGGACGCGATACCGTTCATCGATCCATTTGATCTGCGTTACAGCAACCGGGTCAAGATTCCAAAACCGACCAGCCAGGCCGTGATGTTTTGCATCATGGACGTATCGGGCTCCATGGATCAGATGAAGAAGGATACTGCCAAGCGTTTCTTCATCCTGCTCTACCTGTTTCTGGCGCGCGCTTACGAAAAAATCGATGTGGTATTCATTCGCCATCACACCGCCGCGGCCGAAGTCGATGAGAACGAATTTTTCAATTCGCGCGAATCGGGCGGTACCGTGGTTTCCTCGGCCTTGCATTTGCTGACCAAGATTCTGGATGAGCGTTATCCGAGCAATGACTGGAACGTGTATGTCGCGCAGGCGTCCGATGGCGACAACTGGGACAAGGATTCGGTCAGCTGCCGCCAATTGCTGATCAATACCATCATGCCGGCCGTTCAGTATTTCGCCTACGTGGAAATCACCGACGGCGAGGCGCAGAATCTTTGGCATGAATACACGCAAATTCCGGAACATCATCCGCACTTTGCGATGCAGAAAATTGAGTCGCCATCGGACATTTATCCGGTATTCCGCGAACTGTTCAAGAAGCAGCCGAAATGAATAAACCACTCACAAAGCTTGAAAATCCGCGCCGATTGCCGGATCAATCGGAATGGACATTCGATCTGATCGAGCAGGTGCATGAGGAAATCCGGCGTGTCGCACAAAATTTCGGACTCGACACGTATCCCAATCAGCTTGAGATCATCACGGCTGAACAGATGATGGATGCGTATGCGTCGGTCGGCATGCCGGTGTCGTATAACCACTGGTCGTTCGGCAAGCACTTCCTGTCGACTGAAAAAAGCTACAAGCGCGGCCAGATGGGATTGGCATACGAGATCGTCATCAATTCCGATCCGTGCATCGCCTACCTGATGGAGGAAAACAGTCTGATGATGCAGTCGCTGGTGATTGCGCACGCGTCCTATGGGCATAACTCCTTCTTCAAGGGCAATTATCTGTTCCGTACATGGACCGATGCGGAAGCGATCATCGATTACATGTTGTTTGCCAAAAACTACATTGCCGAGTGCGAGCGGCGGCACGGCGTGGAAGCGGTTGAGCTGATGCTCGATTCATGTCATGCGCTGCAGAACTACGGAGTTGACCGTTACAAGCGTCCTGCGAAGCTGTCAATGGCGGAGGAAAACGCACGGCAGAATGAGCGCGAATCGTATTTGCAAACGCAGGTGAATGACTTGTGGCGCACCCTGCCCAAGCGACCGGAGGCGGCAGTTACAGAGAACTCGGTCGGGCGTTTTCCATCCGAGCCGCAGGAAAACATTTTGTACTTCATCGAAAAATCGGCGCCGTTGCTGGAGCCGTGGCAGCGCGAGATCGTACGTATCACGCGCAAGATTTCACAATATTTTTATCCGCAGCGCCAGACGCAGGTGATGAACGAGGGATGGGCGACGTTCTGGCATTACACGATTCTGAACCAGCTATACGATGAAGGCCTGGTGGGGGATGGCTTCATGATGGAATTTTTGCAAAGCCATACCAATGTGGTGTATCAACCGCCGATCAGCAGTTCGTATTACAGCGGTATCAATCCGTACGCGCTGGGGTTCGCGATGATGCGCGACATCCGGCGCATTTGCGAGCAGCCGACCGATGAAGACCGGTACTGGTTTCCCGACATTGCCGGAAGCGATTGGCGCAAGACGCTGGATTTCGCAATGCGTAACTTCAAGGATGAAAGCTTTATTGCGCAATATCTGTCGCCCAAGTTGATACGGGACTTTCATTTTTTCTCGGTGCTCGATGACGATCAGGAAGACAAGCTGACGATATCGGCGATTCACGATGAAGCCGGTTATCGCTATGTACGGCAGCAACTGGCAAATCAGTACAACCTCGGTAATCGCGAACCGAATATACAAGTCTGGTCAGTCAACACTCACGGTGACCGTTCATTGAAGCTGCGCCACACCCAGTTCGAGCGGCGGCCGCTGAATGGCCAGACCGAAGAAGTGCTGAAACATGTCGCCCGCCTGTGGGGTTTTGATGTGATTCTCGAAACCGTCGATACACAAGGCGAGGTATTGGGAACGCTGGAATGCAAATGGGAGAAGCGGCACTAAGAGTTTCCCAGTGCAAAGTTTGTCTCGGATAGTGCAACAACTTTTCCGATATTCAAGCATATTCGTTGCACATCGATTGCGAGCGACGCAAATTGCTGGTCAACGAATTCGCTTTTCAAGTCACAGCTTGCTTCACTGTAAAATTTTCCATATCCGGTAGATTGTTCTGCATTCTCCGCAGCGTCGTCGTGCGGCTTGTTCACGCCGGCTCACTTCGTTTTCCTCCCGAGTTTCCTGTTGCCTGCTAACCGGCTGGCATAACCCTTGCGTTATTGGTTTGATACTTCATCGAATGCAAGCCCGGAGCATTGCCAAAATTCCGGCAACGACTCTACGCAACCCTGACAACGCGTGCGGCAACACAGGCGGTAGTGAAAAGCAGTTCAAGAAGATATTCAGAAAATTTCTTTCCATATCAACCTGTAAAAGGAAACTCATGAATAACGATGAAATTATTTCAACGCTGAATGATTTGATTGAAACATGCAAGGACGGTGAGGAAGGGTTCAAAACCTGTGCCGAAGACATCAGCGATCCCCAAATCAAGAATTTGTTCGTGGACAGAGCTCAGTCTTGCTCATCGTCCGCAAGCGAGTTGCAGGAACTGGTTCTTTCTTGCGGCGGCAGCCCGGAAACCAAAAGCAGCGTCAGCGGCAGCTTGCATCGGCGCTGGGTCGATATCAAGGCGTCGGTTACCGGCAAGGACGACGAGTCAATTCTCAATGAGTGCGAGCGGGGAGAAGATGTGGCGGTCGCAAGCTATCGCAAGGCGCTGGAACAGGAGCTGCCGCCGAATATTCGCAGCGTGGTCGAGCGACAATACAATGGCGCATTGCGCAATCACGACCAGGTAAAGAGTTTGCGAGATCAGGTGCGTACCGCAAAGAACCTGTCGCGCTAAGGTATTTTCATTTAATGAAAAAAACTGCGAAGCGCAAAATCCGGCAGAACAGCTCCAGCATTCTTTTGCCGGGTTTTGTGCTTTAGGCTCCGCGAAGCAGGTAATGGGCAAGCGGCGATCCTGAAGTTGCCGCCGGGTCGATGTCCGGCAGATTGGGAGCCACCTGTTCTACCGTTTCATGAATCGTTAGCGCCCGAGTGACCGCCATCAGCGGCTCGGCCCAGATTTCCGGAAAATCTTCTTCGTCGTGATCACTTATCGGGAATACCAGTTTCTCTGGCGGCGGTGAAAAGCGGGCATCGATACCCGGTTTGTTGCCGCGCGCATCAATGCGATACCACCCATGCTGCTTCAGCCAGACCGCATTAAGGCCGTGCAGACAGTAGGGCGGCCCGTTCGAACTGACTGACAGCCGTTGATAGCACAACCCTGACGGTATGCCGTTTGCTCGCAACAGCGCAGCCAGAAGATGGCTTTTGGCATAACAGTAGCCGGTTCCGTGCAATAGAACATCGGAGGCGCGGCACGTAACCGGATTCATGACAAAATCCTCGCTGTGCCTGATTGAATCGCCGACAAACTCGGAACAAGACCGGATCAGACTTTCTTCCGAGTCTTGACCGGCCGCCAGCTGGAATGCCTTTGCGCGCACCACCGGATGATTGGAATCAATATATTCGCCCGGCTCAAGATAAAGGCGCATCAGTTTATTTTTTTGTCGGTTTGTCGGAAGCGTACAGATGGTAGTTGTTTCCGCCGATTTGTTTTGCCTGATACATCGCCGCATCGGCACGATTGATCAGCGTTTCAACATCGCTGCCATGGGCGGGGTACATGCTCAAGCCGATGCTGGGGGTAACGGTCAATACATGTCCATCGATCAGGTAAGGTTGTGCCAGCGACTCGATGATTCTTTTCGCGATTTCGGTTGCGCCGTCCGCCGCCTGAATATCCGGCAGCACCAGCACGAATTCATCGCCGCCGATTCTGGAGACCGTATCCACTTCGCGCAACGCGTTCCGTATCCGTTGCGCTACCTGTTGCAGCAGCAGGTCGCCGATCCGGTGACCCAGGCTGTCGTTGATTATCTTGAATCGGTCCAGGTCGATAAACTGGATCGCGACTTGGCAGGCGTTGCGTTTGGCCGCCAGCAGCGCCTGCCCGATCCGGTCTTCCAATAGTCGGCGGTTCGGCAATCCGGTCAGTACGTCATGGTTCGCGAGATGGCGAATCTTTTCCTCGGCGGCACGGCGTTCCTGGATTTCAAGCTGCAGCAAGGTGTTTGCGGTCGCCAGCTCGGCAGTGCGCTCCTGTACCCGCATTTCCAGTTCATCGCGGGCTTGCAGCAGCGCTTCATTCGCCATCTTGCGCTCCGTGATGTCTTCCGCGATGAAAATAGTGCCTTTGCTGTTGTCGGACGGATCAATCGCCTTGGCCAGCACGCGGCACCAGAATGTACTGCAATCGCGCCGCCTCAATTCCATCTCGGCAGCGAACTGTTTGCCGCTGCTGAGTATGGGAATCGCGGCGCGCCCCATTTCATCGTAGGCCTCGTCGGACGGATAAAAGACGTTGGCCGGCTGACCTATCAGCTCATCGACAGGCCAGCCGAACATTTCCGTCACGGTCGGATTTGCGTGCTGCACTTTGCGATCGCGCGTGAATATGATGCCGACCGACGCATTCTCCAGGATGGCTGCGTATTCGAGCAAAGTCTGGCGCTTCGATTCATCTGCCGCCTTGCGTTCGGTAATATCTTCGGTAATGAAGATCGATCCCTTGCCGGGATCGCTGGGATCGATCGCGCTGGCGAGCATGCGGCACCAGAATATCGTTCCGTCCCTTTTCCGCATCTGCAGTTCGGTATCCAGCCGCTTGCCGCTGCGAAGTTGCGGCGCTGCGATGCGGCCCAGCTCTGCAAAGGCTTCCGGCGATGGATATAGCATGCCCGTCGCCTGGCCGACCAGTTCCTCGCTGGTCCATCCGAACATTTCGCTGAAACGGCTGTTGCAATGCAAGAATGTCTGGTTGCGGGTGAACGTGATCCCGAGCGATGCATTATCGAGGATCGCCTGATATTCAAGCAGAATATGGTGCAGATCAGCGTTGCTGTCGATTCTGACGGGGCTTGGGTTCATGATTGATATGCAAGTAATTTCCGTCCTGGATAAATGTCATGTGCATTGGTCCGGCACCAATCAGGTTCCCATCCTACACTTTTCGACACGGAAAATCGTTGTTGGCGAGAAGATTTGAATGAATTCGGCTAGGGTAAAATAGCGGCCCGGCCAACTGTGGCGTGTATTGGCCGGCCCTTCGAAGAGCCATTTCCGGAAATACTGCGCATGTTGCGATTGACCGACATTCAACTTCCCTTGAATCATTCTGACGCCGCCCTCAAGGACGCCGTGATCGCGCGTCTCCGGATTCCGGTCGATGATATGGTCGGCTATTCGATCTTTCGGCGCAGCTATGATGCGCGAAAGAAAAGCGCCATTCTCCTGATATACGCGCTCGATGTTGAGGTTCGCAATGAGGCGGCCGTGTTGCAGCGTCTCAAGGGAGACCGCCATGTCACTTCGTCACCGGACACCAGCTATAAATTTGTTACGTCTGCTCCTGTGGGAAATTGGATGCGTCCGGTGGTCATCGGAACCGGACCTTGCGGTATTTTCGCCGGCCTGATCCTGGCGCAAATGGGATTTCGCCCGATCATTCTCGAGCGTGGCAAAGCAGTGCGCGAACGTACCAAGGATACCTGGGGATTATGGCGAAAGGCCGAGTTGAATCCGGAATCAAACGTACAGTTCGGCGAAGGCGGTGCGGGTACTTTCTCGGATGGGAAGCTGTACAGCCAGGTGAAGGACCCGAAACATTACGGTCGAAAGGTATTGACGGAATTCGTAAAGGCCGACGCGCCGCCGGAAATCCTGTATGTCAGCAAACCGCATATCGGCACCTTTCGGCTGGTCAAGATGGTCGAGCAGATGCGCGCCACGATTGAAGCACTGGGCGGCGAGTTTCGCTTTCAGAGCAAGGTCGACGATATTGAGATCGCAAACGGCGAAGTGCGAGGCGTGGTGCTGGCGAGCGGCGAAAAAATCGCCACACGGCATGTCGTACTGGCCATCGGCCATAGCGCCCGCGACACGTTCCAGATGCTGTACGACCGTGGCGTCTATATCGAAGCCAAGCCGTTTTCGATCGGATTCCGCATCGAGCATCCGCAGTCGCTGATCGATCGTTGTCGCTTCGGGCCGAATGCCGGCAATCCGATTTTGGGCGCCGCCGATTACAAGCTGGTACATCATTGCAGCAACGGCCGGTCGGTGTACAGTTTTTGCATGTGCCCGGGCGGTACCGTAGTGGCGGCCACTTCGGAACCGGGGCGGGTGGTTACCAACGGCATGAGCCAGTATTCGCGCAACGAGCGCAATGCCAACAGTGCAATTGTCGTCGGCATCACGCCCGCCGATTATCCGGGCCATCCGCTGGCCGGCATCGCATTCCAGCAGCGGCTCGAATCGCATGCATTCGAACTAGGCGGAAAGAATTACCATGCGCCGGGACAACTCGTCGGCGATTTTATTGTCAACAAGGCTTCCGCCGAACTCGGATCGGTGCTGCCATCTTACAAGCCCGGTGTACTGCTGGGGAACCTGGATACATCGCTGCCGGACTATGCAATCACGGCAATTCGTGAAGCGTTGCCCGCCTTCGACAAGCAGATCAAGGGCTTTGCGATGCATGACGCGGTGCTGACCGGTATCGAAACGCGCACATCTTCGCCGATCCGCATCAAGCGGAACGACGATTTTGAAAGCATTAATATCAAAGGCTTATTTCCGGCAGGCGAAGGAGCCGGATATGCGGGAGGCATCCTGTCTGCATCGATCGACGGCATCAAGGTGGCCGAAGCGGTCGGCCTGAGCATGGTCGGTACGAAATAGCCGGATAGAAACACTGAGGCTGGTTGCGCTACAGCCATCCCAATCGCCTGAATCGATAGTAAAGCGCACCGCAGACGGTGATCACGATTCCAAGCGCGAAGGGGTAGCCATACTTCCATTTCAGTTCCGGCATCACATCGAAGTTCATGCCCCAGATTCCGACGAACGCAGTGGTGACCGCAAAAATCGCCGCCCATGCCGCCAGTCGTTTGTTGACTTCGTTTTCTTCGATCGACACCATCGACAGGTTAACCTGGATTGCAGTACCGATGGTTTCCCGGACCGCATCAATCGACGTATTGATTCGCGAAAGATGATCGTAGACATCGCGAAAATATTCCTGGGTTTCAATGCAGATCGGCGGTACGCGGCCGCCGTACAATCGCCCCACGGCATCCATAAGCGGCGCGGTCGCATGCTTGAGCGTCATTGCCTTGCGCTTGAGCTGGTACAAGCGCTCGATATTGCTGCGCTGTGCGCCCTTGGAAAAAATCTGATCTTCAATCGTTTCAAGCTCCGACTCGATCGCTTCTATCACCGGGAAATACCGGTCAACGACGGCATCGATGAGCGCATACAAAACGAACGCAGGGCCTTTTTGCAGTTGCTGCGGTTCATGCTCGCAACGTGTGCGTACGCCGGAGAGGCTTTGCTGGGAAACGTTGCGCACCGAGAGCACATAGTTTTTGCCGACAAAGATATCGACTTCCCCTACATTCAGTTCACCACCGATCAGTTCCACCGTATGGACAACCGCGAACAGCGAATTTCCATACTCTTCGATTTTTGGACGCTGGTGGCCGTGATGTGCATCTTCGACGGCCAATTCATGCAGGTTGAATTCGTCCTGCATTTCCAGAAGCTCGGTCGGGTTCGCATCCTTCAGTGCCACCCAGACGAAACAATCCGGGCGCTGTATGAAATCGCTGATGTCCGCAACCGGAATATCGGCAAGCTTTCTGCCTTCCTGATAAGCGACGCAATTGATGAGCATGGGCGAAAACCTCCGAAGCAATTGTATGAATCTTGTTCATAAGAAGCTTACACGGAGTCTTCCCTTGCCTGCTACTACTTTTGCTGCGGCGACGGAGTCATGTTGTCGCGAGTTGCAATGGCTGGACTAAGGGCTGCGTCGGAAAGTGAACGAAAAAAAACGAGCCGCATTGCGGCCCGTTTTTTTCAGACATGACTTCAGACTTTGAAAATTACTTCCTTGCGGTTTTGACGGTCGCTTTTTCAGCTGCTTGCGAAAACTGCTGGGTGGCTTTGGCCAGGTTTTCTTCAAACGCTTCGGTAGCCTGTTTGGTGGTCTTGCGAAGTTGTTCATAGCTGGCATTTGCATTGTCGACTGCAGACTTCAGTAGTGCGACTGCATTTTCCGATCCTGCCGGTGCATTCTTTGCAATTTCTTCTATCAATGCAGTGATTTTGGAAGTGATTTCCGCAATCTGTGCTTCTGCGGTTTTGGCAAACTCCGCTTGCGACGCTGAAGCGATGCCAACCAGATTCTGACTATAGGCCAGAATTTTTTCAGCGCTCGGCTTGGCTTGTGCCGCTGTAAGCGAAAATAATTCTTGTGGGTCTTTAGCCGAAAGCAATTGCTGGGCAGTTGCTGCCGATTCTTCAAGCGATGCTTTTGCCGCTGCGACATTCAAATTAACAAGGCGGGAAAAACTTTCAAAAGCCTGGTTGGTCAGCAGGTTGACCGTGGCTGCCTGGGATTCGAAAGCTGATTTGGTGGCTGCAGAAAATTGGTTTTGGGTAGCAAACATGGCATTTCTCCTGGGTTATCAATCGAGATAAAGTCGGCGCCCTGTTTATGGTGCACCGCAACAAACCTCATTTTACGCCCCATAGATCTAGTGTCAAGCATTTTTTGTGCAATGCACCAAATAATTTTATGACAATGAAATTTCTGCCAGATATCACCTCTGGAGTGACTCCATGCATTGTGCTCGCCCGGTTTTTTTATGGACAGATGGATCCTTGCTCAGGCATGTACGGTAACGCTGCACATACTCGGTGAAGTGGGCACGCGCCTGATTAACTGTAAGGGCGGCCATTCGTTCAGCCATTTTCCGTTCCACTTGAAAATGCTGGTAATCGATTGGCGCGTCCCAGTCGCCGCCCCACACCAGGAATCCGTTCTGCGCAAATATCTCAATCACTTCTTCGGCCATTCCTGAACGAACAGCTTTTGCCGGGCGCAGGTTCGACCGGTTGGCATATTTCGTTCCGGACGGCGGACTGAACATCGCGCGGCCATCGGAATGCAGCTCGATGTACGGGTTCTGGACCGGATTGATATCGATCGCCAATCCGTACGCATGCAGCGATGGCCGTTTTCCGCCGGTGACGGAACGGTGATTGAAAGCGGAAGTATTGTTGTCGCGCATTGCCGCGACGTCGTCCCCCGAATAATGGTCCATCAGCTTTGCGCGCGCGATCGGAAATCCACGCGAATACAGTGCGTCGAGAATCGCCTGCACCTGGGCTGCTGCCGCTGCCATCACCATGACCTCTCCATCGGTATGACGTTGACCGTCAAAATCGACATAGGAAAATCGGATGATTGCCAGCTTGCTGCAGCCGACCGGCGCGTCGTTTCCAAGAACGCCACGCGTTTTCATCCTGGCGCATGCGGCTTGATCGACATTGGATGTGCTTGCGGAAGCGGGCAGCGGTGCAATCAGGGCAATTGCAACTAAAAAAGCGGTGAGTATCATGAAAATCTGCATTCGTTTTCGCTTCCCCTGTCGTCGATAGATTGCGTTATATGAAATTGATCGCATCTCCTGCAGCCATACGCGCAGAAGCGCAACCACGCCTGCATAATTCTTGAGGCGCCTCTATAATGCTCCAAGCTTGTTTGGTTCAATACAATAATCAGGAAGAGACATGAATACTACCCACTATCCGCATTGGCCGGCCGGACTGCCTTACACGCTCACTACGCCCGACACCAGTGTCTATGCCAACCTGGAAATTTCGGCACGGCGGTATCCTGGCAAAACCGCAATTATTTTTTACGACTCGATCCTGACGTATGCGCAATTGCATGCCGAAGTCGAAGCCATGGCTGGCTATCTGCAACATGCGTGTGGCGTGCGGCGCGGAGACCGCGTACTGCTCAACATGCAAAATTCGCCGCAGTTCATTATCGGCTTCTATGCAATTCTGCGTGCAGACGCGATGGTGGTACCGGTCAATCCGATGCTGATGACCGACGAGCTGCGTCATTACATAGACGATAGCGGCGCCAAGGTGGCGATTACATCGCAGGAAATTTTTGCGCGGCTGGTGCCGCTGGTCGGCACCACCGGACTGACGAATGTCGTGGTCGCGACCTATTCCGACGCGTTGACTGCATCGACCGAATTGCCGGTACCCGACTGGGTACGCGCCGAGCGCGATGTGCCGGCGATGCCCGGCGTCGTCACCTGGAAAGATGCAGTCGCGGCGCGTCAGGTGCCGGGCCCGCATATGGCGGGACCGGATGATCTCGCATGCATGCCGTATACGTCAGGGACCACTGGACATCCCAAGGGATGCATGCACACGCATCGCTCGATGATGTTCAATGCAGTCGCCAGCCCGAGCTGGTCGGGCCCGACGGTGCCGGACCATGTGATTCTGGCGGTGCTGCCATTCTTTCATGTCACCGGCATGGAAGGCAGCATGAACGCGACCATCTTCACCGGCGGTTCCGTGGTGATCCTGCCGCGCTGGGATCGCGATGTTGCCGGCCAGCTGATCACCCGGTACGGCGTCACCAGCTGGACCAGCATTCCGACAATGATGATTGATTTCCTGTCGAATCCGCGTTTGTCCGAATATGACGTTTCGAGCCTGAAGCGCGTATCCGGCGGCGGCGCGGCGATGCCGGCCGCGATCGGGCAGAAACTGCTGGATCTGACGGGGCTCGAATACATGGAGGGATACGGCCTGTCCGAAACCATGGCAGCGACGCACGTCAATCCCGGGCAGCGTTTGAAGAAGCAATGCCTGGGTATTCCGTATTTGAACGTGGATGCGCGGGTGGTCGATCCGACGACGCTGAAGATAATGCCGCCTAACGAAGTGGGCGAAATCATCATGAACGGGCCGCAAGTGTTCCAGGGTTACTGGAACGACCCGCAGAAAACCGCGGAAGCGTTCGTCGAAGTCGACGGGAAGCGGTTCTTCCGATCCGGTGATCTGGGCTATATGGATGAAGAAGGTTTCTTCTTTTTTACCGACCGCCTGAAGCGCATGATCAATGCCAGCGGCTTCAAAGTCTGGCCGGCGGAAGTCGAATCAATGATGTATCAGCATCCGGCAATCCAGGAATGCTGCATCATCGCGTCGCGCGATCCGTATCGCGGCGAGACCGTGAAAGCGGTGGTCGTCAAAAAACCCGGCAGCGACGCGACGGCGGATGACATCATGCAATGGGCACACGACAAGATGGCTGCATACAAGGTGCCGAAGCTGGTCGAGTTCGTCGATGTGTTGCCAAAGTCGGCGACCGGCAAAGTCATGTGGCGTTCGTTGCAGGAAAAGGAACTCGCAAAATAACTTTTGCGGCCCGGAAATACCTGTCGTTGCCGGGCCGCTGACGTTCCGCGTCGGCGGCGCAATGCGCCGCCTCTCTTTTTCGGTGAGCGTAGAATGGCGGTTTCCCCGGCGTTTCTCCAATGACCATCCTCCTTTCCACGCTTAACTCCCGCTACGCGCACGCCTCGCTCGGTTTGCGCTATCTGTTTGCCAACATGGGGGATTTGCAAGCGCAAACCCGGTTGCAGGAATTCGTCAGCGGCACCAAGACCACCGATATTGTCGAGAAAATACTGGCGCATCAGCCTAACGTGGTCGGTTTCGGCGTGTATATCTGGAACGTAGAAGAGACCACCAAGGTGGTCGTCATGCTCAAGCGTGTTGCTCCGGGCATTGTCATTGTGCTCGGTGGCCCGGAAGTATCGTATGAACCGGGCGAGCAAACCGTCGTGCAGGCAGCGGATTATCTGGTCACCGGCTGGGGCGACGTCACATTTCCACAGTTATGCCGCGCGATCATCCACGGGCCCAAGCCGTTGATGAAAGTTCACGCCGGTGTGCAGCCGCCATTGGCCGATGTCGCATTGCCGTATGCGCTATACACCGACGAGGATATCGCGCACCGCACCTTGTACGTGGAAGCGTCGCGTGGCTGCCCGTTCAAATGCGAATTCTGCCTGTCGTCGCTGGACAAGACCGCATGGCCGTTTGAGCTTGACCGATTTCTGGGCGAACTGGAAATCCTGCATGCGCGCGGTGCGCGGCTGTTCAAGTTCGTCGATCGCACGTTCAACCTGAACATCAAGTCGAGTCTGAAGATCATGCAATTCTTTCTCGACAAACTCGAAGCCCGCCCGGACGATCCGGTGTTCGCGCATTTCGAGGTGGTGCCGGATCATTTGCCGGATGCGTTGAAAGAGAGCATCCAGAAATTCCCACCCGGTACGCTGCAATTTGAAATCGGTATCCAGTCATTCAATCCGGATGTGCAAACGCTGGTCAGCCGCAAGCAGAATAATGACAAGGCCGCGGAAAATATCCGCTGGCTGTGCGAGCATTCGAATGCGCACCTGCATGTCGACCTGATTGCCGGTTTGCCGGGAGAAGACGTGGAGAGCTTCGCACGCGGCTTCGACAAATTGTATGCATTGAAACCGCATGAAATCCAGTTCGGTATTTTGAAGCGGCTGCGCGGCACACCGATCATTCGCCATACCGAGCCGTACGGGCTGGTCTTCGATTCGAACCCGCCCTATACGATTCTGGCGACCGACCGGATCGATTTCGCAACGATGCAGCGGCTGGTCCGTTTCGCGCGTTACTGGGACCTGATTGCCAATTCCGGGCGATTTGCACATACGCTGCCGTTGATCCTCGGCGGCACGCCGTTTGCCAACTTCATGGCGCTTTCGGACTGGATCTACGCGCAGACCGATGCAACGCACCGGATTGCACTCGAACGGCTGGCTGCGCTGGTGGCGGAATGGCTGGTTACGCGTGGCGCAGATACCGATGCCGTGACCGCATTGCTTGCAAGCGACTATGCGGGACAGGCGCACAAGGCGCATATCAAGCCGAAAGCGAGCGGTGCTCCAAAGGCCGATTCAGTTTTGCCGACGCGCCAGGCACGCCATCTGGCAGCTTGAACCATTGCATTCAGCACGGGCTGGCGGTCGGGCGAACATTGCCGGATTGCCGGCG
Organism: Oxalobacteraceae bacterium; assembly: GCA_036675035.1. GTDB lineage: Bacteria > Pseudomonadota > Gammaproteobacteria > Burkholderiales > Burkholderiaceae_D > MESE01. The sequence goes on along the minus strand of JAKFFO010000225.1, from coordinate 6,823 downwards.
CATATCCGGTCGTGCCGACCAAATCAATTTTCCTGCTTGCGCCAGGATTCGAGCAATTTCTGCGACGTGTCGTCGATCAGTTCCAGCGGCATTGTCTTGATTCGTTTGAAAATCATCGTGGCATAGACATTTGCCAGCGCATTGACCTCGGGCGACAGCGCACGTTCTTCGCCGCGTGACGGCCGCAGCGAGCGCCAATAATTGATTGCCTGTTCCAGCTCGGTGAGTGTGATGTCCATCCGGCTATTGTACGCGCGGCGGCCCCGGCACAACCCCCTGCCGAACACGTCGAATCAACGCACCTTTCTGAAGGTGACATTCATGCGCCGCCGTCCCAGCAATGGATGATGTCCATCGTCAAGCGGCGCGATGCCGTGAAAGGCAAATCGCGCCGGCCCGCCCCACACTGCAACGTCGCCATGCGCCAGCCGATAGCGCTGCGGCCGATCGTTTCGTTGTGCGCCGCCGAACAGAAATATCGCCGGCAGGCCCAAGGAAATCGATACGATAGGTGCGATCGCATCACGCTCGTGGCGGTCCTGATGCAGCGACAATCGGGCACCCGGCTCATAGCAGTTGATCAGGCATGCATCCGGCATGAAATTCTCGAATCCCGCTTGTGCCGCTGCGTCCGTCGCAATTTTCATCAGCACGGGTGGCATGGTCGGCCAGGCGTATCCACTTTCAGGATCGATCGGCCCATACCGATATCCGCTTGGTTCCGATATCCACCCCAGTTGGCCGCAACAAGTCATGGCTACCGACATGCGGCGTCCGCCCGGTGTAACCAGATGGCGCAAAGGCGCCTGTGCAATCACATCGTCGACCGCACTGACCAGAATATTGTCGATATCCGCGACAAAACCGCGCAACAGGACTGCACCATCTGCCAACGGAATCCGCGACGGATTCGGATCGGGCAGGCCATCAAATAAATCACCCGTCATTTCCGCTGTCCCGGTTCTTCATTTGATCGCTTCACGCTGCAACAGGACGCGCTTGCGCTCTACGCCCCAGCGATAGCCGGAAATCGAGCCGTCGCTGCGCACCACCCGATGACACGGTATCGCGACCGCAATCGCGTTCGCAGCGCAGGCTTGCGCGACAGCACGCACGGCTTTCGGTGCGCCGATACGCTTCGCGAGTTCGGTATAGCTGATCGTCGAGCCCGGTGTAATTTGCCGTAGCGCCTGCCAGATCCGTTGCTGGAACACCGTCCCGCGCACGTCCAGCGGCAAATCGAGGCCGAGCGCCGGGGCTTCCACGAAACCGACCACTTGTGCCACCATCCGCTCAAACCTGGAATCGCCACCGATCAGGTTCGCAAGAGGAAATCGATCCTGGAGATTGCGCACCAGGAAATCCGGATCGTCGTCGATCAGGATTGCGCAGACACCTCTTTCGGTAGCGGCGACCAGGATGGCGCCCAGCGAACACTGGCCCACTGCGAAACGAATATCGAGATTGGCAGCGCCGGTACGAAAACTCGCCGGTTTCATTCCCAGCAGCTGATCGGCGTTGGCATAAAAGCGTCCATTGGAATTGAAACCGGAATCGTAAATGGCCGCAGTCACCGATTCGCTGCGGACCAGATTGTCGCGTACCCGCCGGTCGCGCCGCGCGGCTGCGTATGCCTTTGGCGTCACCCCTGCGATTTCCTTGAAGATCCGATGAAAATGGTAGCGGCTGATGCCGGCAGCCTGTGCCAGGAAGTCCAGGCTCGGAACGGTGTCGGCGGTCTCGATCAACCGGCATGCTTTAGCGACCATTGCCGCATGTCTTTTTGCCAGCACCGGCTGATCCGGCTTGCACCGTTTGCATGGACGAAAGCCGGCCTGCTGCGCTTCAGCAGACGTCGTATGGAAGCGCACATTTTCCCGCCTTGCGGTTCGGGATGGACAGCTCGGACGGCAGAACACGCCGGTGGTCGACACCGAATAAAAGAACTGTCCATCCGCAGCGGCGTCACGCCGCGTCACTGCCGCCCATCGCTCGCCGTCGTCCGGATAGGAAGCGGGTCGAATATCTTGTTTCAAGGTCATGGTTTGCATGGCTGTCATCCGTGCCGGGTTCGTGAACCAATGTATCCATTCTAGCGGGATGCCGGCATGCCGCGCTCCGACTCTTGCTTTCGAATCCGGAATTTATCCGGCGGGCCGGAAATGGACAGGTTGAGAATGAAAAACCATACCAGAGTCAGCCGGTACGGCCTGCGAAAGCTGCGATACAAAACCGTCAATTCGGCAGGTCGTGCCGAATCCATATTATTTACTGGAAACTTTTAAGCGGCAGTGGAGTCCATGACTGGAGCAGTTTTTCCGAAATGGAAATTGGTACCCCGCCCACAAAACGCTTTTCTCGCCAGGCGTGCGCCGGCGAAGCAGGGCGGCCTGGTCAAACAATTATCAAAAGCATCAATGAAGAATACAAAAAAGAATACAACCGGTTTTTTCGCCAAGGGGATGCCGCTCCTGTCCGGTGCATTGCTGTCCGCAGTCGTTGCAGCTTGCGGTGGATCATCTGGTCAGGACACACTCGGCAAGACGTCGGGAGCGGCGCCGGATGTATCGGCGCCTGCATCATTGGCTTCGGAGTCGGATTCGGATCCATCGGCAGTCGCGTCGTTGATCAAGACTCAGCCGTCGTTGCCCATGCCGTCGAATATCGGCAACGGTAGCGTGCTTGAATTGCAATGCGGCCGCGTCTACCACGGCACGCTGGACCTGAAAGGGAAATCCGGCGTCACAGTAAAGACGGTCGGCACCTGCGGCAAAGCGACGATAACGCCAGGACAGAGCGTCGCAGGATGGACTGCACATCAGGGAAGTATTTTTTCCGCGCCGATCGCCTTCGATGTCGCGCAATTGCTTTTCGACGGTCATCCGCAACGATTGGCACACTGGCCCAACCGCTCGCAAACCTGGGCCAGGGCTGATAGTGCAAGCGCAAGCAGCTTGAATTTTGCGATGCCGAATAATGATCTGGCCGGCGCAACACTGGTGTTCCGGGCTTTCGACTGGTCCATCGATGCGCGCAGAATCACTGGCTATTCCGGCAATCAAATGGCATTGGAGCCAACCGGCAATCCGGCATTCGACGGCTACGCGCCAAGCGGGCAGGTGCCTTTTTATGTCGAAGGAAAACTCTGGATGCTGGACGAGCCTGGCGAATGGGCGGTAAGCGACGGCAGGCTGTATGTATGGGCGCCGGACGGCAAATCGCCGGAAGGTCGGGTCTCGGCTTCGCCTGACAGACATGGGGTCGACGCGGCGAATTCGTCTGCAATCGCGCTTGAAGATATCCGGATCTACGGCGCCGCCAATGGCATCAATGCAGTCGGCGCGACCGGTCTGGCTGTCGCCAACGTCGATATCATCAACTCTTCCGCGAATGGAATTGTCAATTCGGGCGGCTCCGGTTTATCGGTGGCCGGAACCGCCGTGCGCAATTCGCGCCATGACGGCATTCTGGTGCGCTGGGGCGGGGGAGAGGAAAGCATCAAGCATTCGCGAATCGATGGATCGGGAGTCACCGGTATGCCGACCAATGCGCACGCGGGCATTTATTTATCGGAGAGCGTCGGTGCTACCGTCTCGGGAAATCTGGTCAGCAATTCCGGCTACATCGGCATCCGCTTTTTCCGCAATGCGGTCGTCTCAGGCAATACGGTGGACAGCGCCTGCATGACCCTCGCCGATTGCGGCGGCATGTATGCATCCGCGCCGGACAAGCTGCCGCTCAATTCGCAAGTTACGGGAAATGTCATCAAGAACGTCGGCTCGCTTCAACGGCTTGCATGGGGAATCCAGCTTGATGGTGCCGCCAACGGCGTGACCGTTGCGAACAACACCATCAGCGCCAGCGGCAACGGTCTGATGATCTTCGACAGCTTCGACAATACGATTGCCGGCAATACGTTCATGCAGAACACTCAGGCCCATATCCAGATGGCGGAAACAGCAAGCGGGGATCGGGTGCGCAACAATAAGGTTTCGGGCAATCGCTTCGTGTCGCAAAATCATGAGGAGACCTACCGCATCAGCAGCGACCTGGGTGCCGCATCGGTGCTTCAGTTTGGTTCGTACAGCGACAACCGATACGAGAGTTCGTCGTCGATATTTGCCAATTTCAATGGAGAGGCTCTCAATTTTTCACAATGGAAGGAACGTACCGGCCAGGACGGATCATCCGGCTTTTACCTGCCTTGATGAATTGGCGCGCGGTACGGACTGCCGATCATTGATCTGATTCAAAAGCACATGATGATGCGATTCGCCAGATCGACCACGAATTCGGGTCGCAGATAGGCCATGAACGCGAACGTCAGCACCGCTGCGAAGGCAGTGCCCAGCAGCCAGCGCTTGATGCGTGCGTGAAAGACAGTATCCATTTGTTTGTATCAAGCCAATGCCGGTTGGGTGCGCTTGATCGGCTTTTCATTGATCGGCAGGTTGATCAAAGCCGCGAACACGCCTAATGCAATCGTAATCATCCAGACCGTGTTGTAACTTCCTTGTCGGGCATACAAATAACCACCCAGCCACACGCCCAGAAAACTGCCGACCTGGTGCGAGAAAAACACGAATCCGGACAGCATCGATAGATACTTTACGCCAAAAATGCCGGCAATGACGCCGTTGGTCAGCGGCACGGTCGATAGCCACAGCAATCCCATCGCAGCCGAAAAGATATACACCGACCACGATGACAAAGGCGCGAGCAGGAACAGGGAAATGATGACCGCACGACCGATATAAATCGATGAAAGCAAATATCGTTTCGGCAGCGTGCCGCCGAGCTTGCCCGCAGAGAACGAGCCGAAAATATTGAACAGGCCGATCAATGCCAATGCGACCACCGCGATGTTCGGGTCCATGAGGCCCTTGTCTTTCAAATAGGCGGGCAGGTGTACCGCAATGAATACGACCTGAAAACCGCAGACGAAATAGCCGGCCACCAGCAGCAGAAACGGTCGATAGGCAAACGCTTCCCTTGTCGCTTCCCAGATGCTTTGCTCGCGCCCAGTCGATTTGACGACCGCCGGTTCGCGCAGCCAGTATGCCATCGGGATCATGGCGATCACCACCAGCGCGGCGAGCAGGAAAAACGCGTTTTGCCAGCCGGTCGCCGATATCAGTTGCTGCTCGATCGGCATCATCACGAATTGGCCAAACGAACCGGCCGCGGAAGAAATGCCGAACGCCCATGATCTTTTGGATTCGGGCGATACCCGTCCGATAATGCCGCTGATCGCGCCGAACGCGGTGCATGACAATGCGGCGCCGATCAGGACGCCCGAGCCCACCACGAACAGTACCGGCTGGTCGACCAGTGCCATCCACAACAAGCCTGCCATGTACAAGACTGCGCCGACGATGACCACGCGCGCAGTGCCGAAGCGATCCGCCGCCATGCCGGCGAACGGGCCGAACACGCCCCACATCAGGTTCTGCAAGGCCAGCGCCAGCGAAAAAGTTTCGCGCGTCCATCCCTGCGCCTGCGAAATCGGTTGCAGCCAGAATCCGAAGCCGTGACGCACGCCCATTGCCAGCGTCAGCACGACGCCGCTTGCGATCAGGACGGCTTTTAACTCCGGGGCGCGGGAAACGGTAAACATGGCAGTAGATAATCGAATAAGAGGAAAACGAGTGTAGCGCAAAGCCGAAATCCGTGTGGCCTGCCCGATTTGCCGGGCCAGGTATGGATTTTCTCGCGGATTATCTACAGGCCAAGAGGGCAGACCGAGCACGTCCGCACAGGCGCGCGAATAAAGTGGTTTGCCTGGTTAGACCTTCTGCAGGATCCATCAATCCGGCCGGATGGCCGAAGCGCTACTTCGCCAAAAAGCGGCGCACTATCCCGATCTGGTCCGGAACATTCAGGCACGGCGCATGCCCGCAGCCGGAAATCACCTCCAGCTGCGCGCGCGGACCGCGTCGTGTCATTTCGTGTGCAGTTTCCGGAAGCAGTAAATCCGAGTTTTCACCGCGCAACACCAGGGTCGGCATGTCCAGCGTATCGTAAGCATCCGCCATGAAATAGTCATCGGGATGAACAATAAACTGGCGCACCATTGCCGGATCGTAATGAGCGGTAATCTTCCCGCTCGGCAGGCGCCGCACCGAAGTTTCCGCCATGCGCCGCCATTGCGCATCGCTTTGCCATCCGTACGGCAGGTAGATGGTACGCAGATAGGATTCGAATTCGGTCACGGTATCGAATTGTGCGGGATTGCCTGCGTAGGATTTGATCCGCTCGATTGCCGCCGGTACCGGCGATATGCCGATGTCATTGAGTACCAGGTGGCTGACGCGACCCTTCAGCGTGGTTGCTGCCGCTACCAGGCCGATTGCACCGCCCATCGATGTGCCGACCCAGCGCATGCGTTCAATGCCGAGCTGATCGGCCAATGATTCGGCCAGCCGTGCGTAAAACGCCAGGCAGTATTCATGGTCCGGATCCGGACTCCATTGCGACAGACCGCGTCCGATCGTGTCCGGACAGATGATGCGATAGCTATCCGATAGTGCCGCTGCAAGATCATCGAAGTCGCGACCGGTGCGCGCCAGCCCGTGCCACAGGATCAATGCCGGTGCAGCCGGGTTGCCCCATTCGACATAATGGATCTCTCTGCCTCGGCATTTCATGTAATTGGAAGCCGGCTGCATCATTTTTTCCATGTCCGCAATTTCCCGACGATGCCGGTCGGGAAGAAATATACCGAAAGAATAAACAGGACGCCCAGCCACAACAGCCAGCGATCCGGTGACAGCAAGTTGGACAGCAGCGGTATCCCCTGGGTTGCATTGGCGCCGAGCGCCAT
>JAKFFO010000120.1:0-5305 GCA_036675035.1 Oxalobacteraceae bacterium | reverse complement strand
ATGTACAAGATGACCGGCGCGCATACGACATTGCCGCTTCCATCGTACGTGCGGGTGACCAACGTCAGCAACGGCAAGCAAGTCATCGTGAGAATCAACGACCGCGGACCGTTTCATTCGGAACGGATCATCGATTTGTCCTATGCCGCTGCGCTGAAGCTGGGATATATCTCCAAGGGCAAAGCAGAACTCGAAGTCGAGCGCCTGTTGCCGGAAGAAATCGCTCGTATCAACAGCGCCAGGGAGACGGGGGCCGAACAGCCGAAAGATTCGCAGCCGGTTGCAGCCCCGAGCGCAGCTGCGTCGTCTGCGCCGACGCCGGATGCCGTAGCGCCAGTCCGGATTACTGGTACCGCCGCAGGCGGTGGTGTCTTTCTGCAGCTTGGCGCGTATGGCAGTGCCGCCAATGCCGACAGCATGCACAACCGGCTGGCGCAGAACTGGAACCGTGCGCTACCGCCGCTGCAGGTTGTGCAAGACGATGGTCTGTATCGTATTTACAGCGGGCCGTTTGGCAGCCGCAGCGCGGCGGAGTTTGCCGCGCGGCAGATACAGAACGGTGGCACAGCCAACCCCGTTATCGTTCAGCGATAGGGGACGCGGTGGGCATCTGAACGCCACGGTTCCTACCCGCCTTTCATCTTCAGCGCTTGTTCGTATAATGCATTTTTTTTCTGACCGGTGATTTGCGCCGCCAGCGACGATGCTTGTTTCACCGAACATTCGGACAGCAAAATTCCGAGTATCCGCTCGGTCTCAGCGATATCGGCATCAATAACGGCTGGCGCGCCTTCCAGCAGAATGACGAATTCACCCTTTTGACGATTCGGGTCAGTCGCCAGCCATGCTGCGGCATCCGACAGCTTGCATCGGTGGATTTGCTCAAACAGCTTGGTCAGTTCTCTGGCAAAGACGATCTGACGTTCGGGCTCGAATATCGCCGCCAGCGCATCGACCGTCTCGACGATACGATGCGGCGCTTCGTAAAACACCAGCGATGCAACCGAGGTCCGCAGTTTCGACATCAGGATTTCACGCTGCCTCGATTTCGCTGGCAGGAATCCGACGAAATGGAACTGGTCGCCGGTCAGGCCGCTGACCGATAATGCGGCAATTGCAGCAGATGCACCGGGCACCGGAATAACCCGCAGTCCGGCGGCAAGGACCGCATCGACAATGCGGGCGCCCGGATCGGAAACCGCCGGGGTGCCGGCATCTGAGACAAGGACGACGCGTTCACCGGCATGCAGCCGCGCAACGAGTTTTTCCGCGATTTCGCGTTCATTGTGCTGGTGTGCCGCAAGAAGTTTTTTTGACAATCCGTAGCGCGTGAGCAAATGAGCGGTATTGCGCGTATCTTCGCAGGCGACGGCATCCGCGATTGATAATACATGCAGCGCGCGCAAGCTGATGTCGCCGGCATTTCCGATTGGCGTGGCCAGCACATATAATGCGGATGCAGGATAGGTTTGTTGAGAAACATCGTGCATGACCGGGGAAATAGCGGATAAGCTGGAAACAGGCTGATTCATTGGGGGCTGAGAATGTTGTTTAAGTATGGAAAAGTACTCGTGCTGGCAAGTGTGCTTGCTGGATTGTGCTCGTGTGCACAGGTAAATACAACCGCCGCCTCGACAGCACGGAGTCCTGCACCCGTCGCTGCTCCCGTTGCAAATGCTACCCCGATGCCGTCCGCGCAAAGCCCTCAAGCGCCGCCTCCGGTCTCGGCCGAATCTGAAAAGGCAGCTGCTCCCTTGGTTCTGTCGGTCCCAATGCCGGTGCAACAGCCGATGGCGACTCGTATTGCGCTATTGCTGCCGTTGCGTTCGGATGCATTGGGACATGTCGCAGACGTCGTGCGCGCCGGATTCATGGCGGCGTACGACCAGGAGCGAGGACGGCGCTTGTCGGTCACCGTGATCGAGACGAGCGATGCGATACAGGATGTGGTGTCCGGCTATGGCGTGGCAACGCGCGATCACGATATCGTGGTCGGCCCGTTGTCGCGTACCGGTGTTACCGCGATCGTGCAGGGAGGCGGGGTCAGCAAACCGACGGTCGCACTTGGACAGCTTGATAGTTCCGGTGGAAGTGAAATCATGCTTCCGCAAAAGATGCTGGCAATCGGTTTGTCGGTGGAAGATGAAGCGCGCCAGGTGGCCGACTGGGTCAGCGTCGACAAACCGGGCGCCAAGGCTTTTTCGATTTCAACCGGCATTGCGTGGCAGCGCCGTGCATCGAAAGCCTTTGCGGCCCAATGGCGGCGGGTCGGCGGGCAACTGGAAACCATGGAGCTGGGGACGGTCGGCGCTTTTTTAAGTGCCGACGGACTGGTGCAGCTCCGGGATCGTATCGAGGCTGAAAAACCGGAATTCCTGTTCGTTGCGCTGGATGCAGCCCAGACCCGGCAATTGCGGGTCGCGATCGGCACTGAAGCGGTGTTGTATGGAACCTCGCAACTGAATCCGTTCGCCCTGCCTGACTGGAGCACCGCCGAGCCGATGACCGAGCTGAACGGCGTGCATCTGGTCGATCTGCCCTGGCTGTTGCAGCCCGATCATCCGGCCGTAATGATCTACCCGCGGCTGATTGTCAATCCGGGCCAGCGCCGCAGTGCCGATCTGGAGCGGTTGTATGCACTCGGTATCGACGCCTACCGGATCGCAAGTGAGATCGCGCTGAACCGCACGCAGTTCGAACTGGACGGCGTAACCGGCAAACTGAAGATTGATCTCGACCGGAGCACTGCTCGCTTCCAGCGCACCGAGGTGCCGGCGATATATCAGAACGGCGTCGTCCTGCCGTTGACCGGCTTGCGCTGAAATAAATGGGCATATCGCCGACCGGTTCGCGCACCGCCAGGCAGATCGAGGGGCAGGCCGGCGAAGACGATGCACTCGAATATCTCCTGAAGCATGGCCTGGCACTGGTCGAACGCAATTTTCGTTGCAAGGGCGGCGAAATCGATCTCGTCATGAAGCATGGAGCCGATCTTATATTTGTCGAGGTCAGAAAGCGTGCCGACACTCGTCATGGCGGCGCGGCGGCCAGCGTGACGGCGACGAAGCAGGCGCGCCTGGTGGTCGCGGCGCAGGTTTATTTACAGCGCTACAGAAATCCGCCCGCCTGCCGTTTCGATGTTGTCGCCATCGATGGCACCGCGTTGACCTGGTTGAAGAATGCGATCGAGGCGTGAACATTCTCGTATGCGATTGCCCACTCGATTAAAATTGGACCCTTCCCCGATACTTCCTATATTCGCCACATCATGATCAATCAACGTATTCTCGGGCATTTTCGCGAAAGTGCCGAACTCAAGATCCAAGCGGCGTCCGTGCTTGCGGAACCGATTTCACAAGCCGTGGAACTTATGTTTACGGCATTGTCTAACGGAAACAAGATTCTTGCGTGCGGAAATGGCGGATCGGCTGCCGACTGTCAGCATTTTGCAGCGGAACTGGTTGGGCGCTTCGAGCGCGAGCGGCTGCCTTTACCGGGACTGGCGTTGACGACCGATACTTCGCTGCTGACGGCTGTCGGTAACGATTACAGCTTCAATGATATTTTTGCCAAGCAGGTACAGGCGTTCGGACAGTCCGGCGACGTCTTGCTTGCGTTATCGACATCAGGAAATTCGCCGAATGTCGTGGCTGCGATAGAAGCCGCGCTGGAGCGCGACATGCGCATCGTCGCGTTGACGGGCAAGGGCGGCGGCGCAATCGGAAAGCAATTGACGGACGCGGATGTGCATATCTGCGTACCGCATGATCGCACCGCCCGCATTCAGGAAGTGCATTTATTAACGATTCATTGTTTGTGCGACGGTATTGATGTCGCTTTATTTGGGGGGGATGCGAATGATTAGTTGGCGCCAATGGCAAGGCATGAAACGTTCGGTGGCAAAAGTGGTTTTATGCGGCGCTGTCGCAATCAGCTTGCAAGGCTGCGTCGAAATGGCGATAGGCACGGCCGTCATGGGCACGCTTGCCGCTACCGATCGCCGTACCTTCGGCGCACAGACGGAAGACAAGGCGATCGCGATCAAGGGTGAAACGCGGATACCCCGTATCGTGGGCGACGCGGGGCATGTAAATGTCACCAGCTTCAATCGCCGCGTTTTGCTGACCGGCGAAGTCCGCGACGAACAGATGAAAGCGGCGGTCGAGCGTGAAGTGGCCGCAATCGAAGGCGTTGAATCGATCGTCAACGAATTGGCAATTGCAGGTACATCGAGCTTCACGTCGCGCTCCAACGACACGCTGATTACCGGCAAGGTGAAGGCGTCATTCGTCGATACCAAGGATCTTTATGCAAATTCGATCAAGGTGGTCACCGAACGCGGCATCGTTTATCTGATGGGTCGTGTCACACAGCGCGAAGGCGATCTGGCGGCCGAGGTGGCGAGGGGTGTCGGCGGGGTGCAAAAAGTCGTGAAGATATTCGAGTACATCAGCGAAGACGAATTAAGGCAATTGACGCATGCACCCGAGAACCAGGGTAAGAAATGACAGGGGATTGATCCCGAAGCCGGTTTTTGGATGATATATTAAGCCGCCAGACAGCCTGTCCGGCGGCTTTTTCTTTAGGGGGAGACTATGATCGCAACCATCATCATATTGGCGATCGGATTGCTAATCGTGTTCTGGGCCGTGGGTGCCTACAATCGATTGGTCAGTCTGCGCAATCAGATCAGGAATGCGTTCGCGCAGATCGACGTGCAGTTGAAGCGCCGGTACGACCTGATTCCGAATCTGGTGGAAACGGCCAAGGCTTACATGAAGCACGAGCGCGAGACGCTGGAAGCGGTGATTGCCGCGCGCAACCAGGCAGTAACCGCCAATGCCAGGGTGTCGGCCGACCCCGCGAACGCAGGCGCGATGCAGCAGATGGCCGCAGCGGAGGGCATGCTGAGCAACACGCTGGGCAAACTGTTCGCATTGTCCGAGGCATATCCCGACCTCAAGGCAAACCAGAACATGATGCAGTTGACCGAAGAATTGACCAGCACCGAGAACCGGATTGCATTTTCTCGGCAGGCTTACAACGATGGCGCGATGCAATACAACACATCGATCGAGCAGTTCCCGGTTTCGGTCATTGCCAACATGTTCTCATTCAAGCAAGCCGAGTTGCTACAGGCGACTGAGGCACCGGAAGAGCGCCAGGCAGTCAAGGTTTCTTTCTAGTGTGTCGTCCCGCAAATAACTTTACAAAGTCGTTCGACTTTCTGCAGGATTGAATCGGCTGTCGCAGTCCAGATGAACGGACGGGAATGCGCATTATATTGTTCAACAAACTGGTTAAT
>JAKFFO010000184.1:0-27811 GCA_036675035.1 Oxalobacteraceae bacterium | reverse complement strand
AGCTTTCGTCCCAGTTCGAGGCGACTGTGCTCACGCATCGACAAATAGCGTAGAGCGCGTGCCCGTAAGCTGATTTTCAATGCTGGCATGACGATCCCAACTCCATTCCAAGCTCCGGCACAAAAAAATGGCGCTGATTGCCAGCGCCATTTTTTGTTATTCCACTTCCTTTACTTCTTTGGGTTCCTTGGCATCTTTGCTTCCGGCCTTTTTTGGTGCCGCTTCGGTGCCTTTCACCGGACCCAGTTCAGGAACGCCGAGCGATACTCGCACCTTGTTTTCAATTTCACGCGCAAGTTCCGGGCGCTCTTTCAGATAATTCCGCGCGTTGTCCTTGCCTTGACCGATGCGCTCACCGTTGTAGCTGTACCACGCGCCGGATTTTTCAACGATCTTGGCATCGGAACCGAGATCAAGAATTTCACCTTCGCGGGAAGTACCTTCTCCGTACAGAATATCGAAATGCGCTTCCTTGAACGGGGGTGCAATCTTGTTCTTGACGACCTTGACCTTGGTTTCATTGCCGATCACTTCGTCGCCGGACTTGATCGAACCGGTACGACGAATATCCAGGCGAACCGATGCATAAAATTTCAACGCGTTGCCACCGGTCGTGGTTTCCGGATTGCCGAACATGACGCCGATTTTCATGCGAATCTGGTTAATGAAAATCACCAGGGTATTGGTGCGATTGATCGAACCCGTCAACTTGCGCAGCGCCTGGGACATCAGGCGGGCTTGCAGGCCAGGCAGAGAATCACCCATTTCGCCTTCAATCTCGGCGCGCGGAGTCAATGCAGCGACCGAGTCGATCACAATCAGGTCAACACCGCCGGACCGTACCAGCGCATCGGTGATTTCCAGGGCTTGCTCGCCGGTATCGGGCTGAGAAATCAAAAGATCTGACAGGTTGATACCTAATTTCTGCGCATAAGTGACGTCAAGCGCGTGTTCGGCATCGATAAAAGCACATGTACCACCCAGTTTTTGCATTTCTGCAATCGTCTGCAAAGTCAGCGTGGTCTTGCCGGAAGACTCCGGCCCGTAAATTTCGACTACGCGGCCACGAGGCAGGCCGCCTATACCCAATGCGATATCCAGTCCGAGAGAGCCGGTAGAAACGGACTGCACTTCTTCGACCACGGCGCCTTCAGCCATGCGCATGACCGATCCTTTCCCGAACTGCTTTTCGATTTGCGCTAAGGCAGCAGTGAGGGCTTTGCTCTTGTCGGAGCCGGTTACGGATTTTCTGTCGTCCATATATGTTCTTTCAACAATAAGGGATGTAAAACGATCTGGAAGCAGCTATTGGCAGTGCAATCGATACTGTATAAACAAACAGTGATTTATGCAAGGCCTATTTTCATAAAATTGCCAAAAGGGCAAATACTTTTGATGTTCCAGATGTTCCGCTTCAAGCTTCCAATATCTTGCAGCCGATTCATGAAGTCCGAATGATGGTGTTGCGCACACTCACCCGCGCTCGCTAATCTTGGTCTTCAACAAGCGGCCGATTTTGCCTGGCCGACTCAGACAACGATAGTTTGGGCTTCTTCGCCTTTGCGCTCGCGAATCTCGCCAATGCGAGTGACCGATTCGCCGGCCGCCTTAAGCTGGGCCATTGCTGCATCCGCATTTTCTTTCGAGACAATGACCACCATGCCGATACCGCAGTTAAATACACGATGCATTTCCGCATCGACTACGCCGCCATGCTGTTGCAGCCAGGTAAATAACGGCGGCATGTTCCATGCATCGCGATGCAGCACCGCGGTCAAATTCTTCTGAAGGACGCGCGGCACGTTTTCAACCAGGCCCCCACCGGTAATGTGCACCATGCCTTTCACTTCAAGCGAACCCATCAAGGCCAGCAGCGGCTTCACATAAATGCGGGTCGGCTCCATCAACACGTCCGCAAGTTTGCGGCCATGGAAGTCCTGGTTCAGGTCGGGCTTTGCTACCGAAATGATCTTGCGCACCAGTGAATAGCCGTTCGAATGTCCGCCGGAAGACGCCAGCCCCAGCACTACATCGCCCGGTACGATTTTAGTACCGTCGATGATCTTCGATTTTTCTACTGCGCCGACCGCAAATCCGGCCAGGTCGTATTCTCCATCCGGATACATGCTGGGCATTTCAGCGGTTTCGCCGCCGATCAATGCGCAGCCCGCCAATTCGCATCCTTTTGCAATACCCTTGATGACATCGGTCGCAGTCGGCACGTCAAGCTTCCCGCATGCGAAATAATCGAGAAAAAACAGCGGCTCGGCGCCCTGCACCAGAATATCGTTGACGCTCATCGCGACCAGATCGATACCGACCGTATCATGCCTGTTCAAGTGAAAGGCAAGCTTGAGCTTGGTGCCGACGCCATCGGTACCCGATACCAGTACTGGCTCCTTGTACTTCTTGCTGACTTCGAATAACGCGCCGAAGCCGCCAATACTGCCCAGAACACCGTCGCGCATGGTACGTTTGGCAAATGGCTTGATTGCTTCGACCAGCGCGTCGCCGGCATCGATATCGACGCCGGCGTCACGATAAGAAAGAGATACGTCAGGTGTGGAACTCATGATGTGATTGGCAGAAGAGGCGGTAAAATAGGCGATTGAATACCGACTGGTGCAGTCGGCCGAGCCCGTATTTTATCAAATTGATCCCTCTGATCTCCTAATTCATGGCATTTTCTTTCACTGCAGAGCAAAGACAATCGTTGACGTGGATGTTGCTCGGACTTTTGCTGTTGGCGCTCATGATCCTGCTCGGACCGATACTGACGCCATTCGTCGCAGCCGCGATTCTTGCCTACGCACTGAACCCGGGTGTTGACTGGCTGGCATCCAAGCGAATCGGCAGCGTACGCGTGCCTCGCGCCCTTGCCGTGATGTTGATGTTGCTTTTGCTGCTGGTTGCACTATTGGCACTGATACTGATTGTGGTGCCGATGCTGCAAAAACAGATTCCCCTTCTACAAGAAAAAATCCCGAATTTTTTGATCCGGCTGAACGACTTTATCAGCCCGAGGCTGCAGGAACTTGGATTCGAAGTCCGGATGGACAGTGCCGGCATCAAGGAAATGCTGATGCAGTATTTTTCCACCAGCGGCGACGAAATATGGAGTGCGATACTGTCTTCCGCAAAAGTTGGCGGTACCGCGGTACTCGGGTGGATCGCAACCTTGTTCCTGATCCCGATCGTATTATTTTATCTGTTGCTCGACTGGCATGCGCTGCTCGCACGTCTGAAGAATGCTTTGCCGCGCAGGCTATTGGCTCGCACCATCGTGATGGCGACCGAAGCCGACAGCTTGCTGGCGCAATATCTGCGTGGGCAATTGCTGGTCATGCTGGTTCTTGCGGTGTATTACTCGGCCGGATTGGCAATTGCGGGATTCGATGTCGCACTGCCGGTCGGGATCATTACCGGCCTGCTGGTATTCATTCCGTATCTCGGCTTCGGGTTGGGCTTGATACTGGCGCTCATTGCGGCCGTTTTGCAGTTCGACGGATTTCACGGCTTGATCGCAGTCGCACTGGTCTACGGCATCGGGCAGGCGATGGAAAGCTTCTTTCTGACCCCTTACCTGGTCGGCGAACGAATCGGATTGCATCCATTGGCTGTTATTTTTGCGCTTCTCGCATTCGGCCAATTATTTGGCGCTGTCGGCGTGCTGCTGGCTTTGCCGGCGTCCGCAATTCTGTCGGTAGCATTGAGGCATCTCCGCATTAACTACCTGAAGAGCAGTTTCTACAATCAGTCATGAAGCAATTACTGCTGGACTTGGGGGCGGACAAACCGCAAAGCCTGGACACTTTTGTAACTGGAAAAAATGAAGAGCTGGTGCAGCGGCTGCAGCGCTTTTCCGACCGCGAGACGACCACCCAGAACGATCGTTTCGTCTATTTGTGGGGCGAACCGGGTGCAGGGAAAACGCATTTGCTGCGGGCGCTCGCAGCAACATCAGCCACTCGCTACATCGAGGCCGAATCACACCTCGATGCCTTTCAGTTCGCTCCCGACACAACACTGTACCTGATCGACGACTGCCAGACGCTCTCGCCGGATTCACAGATCGCGACCTTCAATCTCTACAATCAGGTTCGCGAACACGGCGCATCGCTGGTTGTGGCCGGCTCAATGCCGCCGGCAGCGCTAAAGTTGAGAGAGGATTTGCGCACCCGGCTTGGCTGGGGATTGATCTACCAAGTCCACGGACTGACCGACAATGAAAAAATAGCCGCCCTGAATCATGCTGCCGACGCGCGTGGTCTGATCTTGCCGTCCGGCGTGCTACCTTATCTTCTTACCCATTTTCAACGCGATATGCGCTCATTGTCTGCGATGCTCGATGCGCTTGATCGGTATTCGCTGGAGACGCAACGGCCGATCACCTTGCCGTTATTGCGCAGCCTGCTACAACAGGAAAATGAAACGAGAGCATGATGAACCTGACATTATTCGATCTCGACTATACGCTGCTGCCACTTGATTCCGACTATGAGTGGGGGCAGTTTCTGGCGCGCATAGGCGCCGTGGAATCGGCGGCATTCAGCAGGCGCAACGCCGAGTTTTTTGCCCAGTACGAGGCCGGTACGCTGGACCCGGTGGCCTATCTCGAATTTGCGTTCGGTACGTTGGCACGCTTTCCTCGCAAACAACTGGATGCATGGCACGGTCAATTCATGGACGAAGTTATTTTTCCGGCCATGCTCCCCGCCGCGCATGAACTGGTAAAGCGACATCAGGATGCCGGCGATCTGGTAGCAATCATCACTGCGACCAATCAATTCATCACTGCACCGATCGCCAAGGCATTCGGCATCGAGAATCTGATTGCGGCCGAACCGGAAACCACGTCGGACGGTGAAATTACCGGCAGATTTACCGGCATTCCATCATATGGAGAAGGCAAAGTCATCAACACAACGAACTGGCTCTCCTCGCTCGGGAAATCGCTGCAGAGCTTTGAGCGTAGTACTTTTTACAGCGACTCGCAAAACGATATTCCTCTACTGAACCTCGTAACACATCCGGTTGCGACCAACCCCAATGCCAAACTTGCGACATATGCGACATCGCACGGCTGGCCCATAATAAAATTATTCGATGATTAAAAAGTTTATCCGACGGATTCTGGGGAAAAAAGACAAACCGGGCAACGGCACTGCCCCCGTGGTGCTCGGCCCAAAAGAACATCGCATTGACCCGCAACTGGTATCGCCAAACGCGGTGCGTGTGACCCAGACCTTGCAGGAAGCCGGCTTCAAGGCATTTCTGGTGGGCGGAGCGGTGCGCGACCTGCTCCTGGGGATCAAGCCAAAGGATTTTGATATTGCCACCAATGCCACGCCGGAGCAGGTGAAACGCCTGTTCCGGCGCGCCTTCATCATCGGCAGGCGATTCCAGATCGTGCATGTAATGTTCGGCCAAGACCTGCTTGAAGTGACGACCTTTCGCGGCGCATCGTCGGAAGGTGCAATAAAGGACGAGCATGGGCGGGTATTGCGTGACAACACATTCGGCGAGCAGCATGAAGATGCAATACGACGCGACTTCACCATCAATGCCATGTACTACGATCCGGCCAGCCAAACCGTGCTCGATTATCACGGGGGCATGGCCGATATTCGCAACAAGACGCTGCGTGTAATCGGCGTGCCAGAAGCAAGGTATCGGGAAGATCCGGTGCGCCTGTTGCGCGTGGTACGCTTCGCCGCAAAACTCGAGTTCACGATCGATCCGGCAACAAGGGCGCCGATCTCGGTGATGGCGCCGCTGATCAATAACGTGCCTGCCGCGCGCGTGTTTGACGAGATGCTGAAGCTGTTGATGAGTGGCCATGCACTCGCATGCCTGCAGCAATTGCGCAAGGAGGGCTTGCATCACGGCTTGCTGCCTTTGCTCGACGTCGTGCTGGAGCAGCCGCTTGGCGAGAAATTCGTCAGGCTTGCGCTGGCCAGTACCGACGCACGTATTCAACAGGGAAAGCCGGTTTCGCCCGGATTCCTGTTCGCTTCTCTGTTATGGCATCAGGTCGTTGAAAAATGGCAGGCATATCAGGCTGCGGGCGAATATCCGATACCGGCACTGCATCTGGCGGCTGACGATGTACTCAATACGCAAACTGAAAAGCTTGCACTGCAACGCAAGATCGCCTCAGATATGCGCGACATCTGGGCGATGCAACCGCGATTTGAGCGACGCTCCGGAAAATCTCCCTACAAGATGCTCGAACACCTGCGCCTGCGCGCCGGTTACGATTTTCTGCTGTTGCGTTGCGCATCAGGCGAGATCGATTCCGAAATCGGCGAATGGTGGACAGCGTTCATTGACGCAGACGGCCCGGGACGCGAATTGCTGATCGCGAGCAAGCCGAAATCTGAAAGCGGCATCGCGAAAAAGCGGACGCGCCGCCGTGGCGGGAAAGGCCGCGCTAAAGACACAGCGATTAGCGAAAGCGGCGAATGACCGCTGCAACGGTTAGCGCGTACATCGGTGTCGGCGCAAACCTCGGCGACGCCCGCGGCAGCGTGGAAAACGCGATACGGCAATTGGACCAGTTGTCCGCAACGCGGCTGACGGCCCGGTCAAGTTTGTTTCGCACCGCGCCGATCGATGCCGGCGGCGACGATTACATCAATGCGGTGGTGCGCATCGATACACAACTCGCTCCCGAGAACCTGCTTCATGAGTTGCAGGCAATCGAGCAGGCATCCGGGAGAAACCGTCCGTTCGTCAACGCGCCGCGCACACTCGATCTCGACATTCTGCTATATGGCGATCAGGAAATTTCGTCAGAGTCACTGATCGTGCCACATCCGCGCTTGACGCAACGGGCGTTTGCGTTGATACCGTTGTTGCAAATCGATCCTCTCATTACGATCCCCGGAAAAGGCGCTGCCCATGGTTTTGCGCCAGCCGTGGCAGAACAGCGCATTTGCCGGATATGACATCTATCCGGCAGCACATCGCTTTCGCGGCCACTGCGTAAATTTCTCTCCAACCGATATGCAAATTCCTGTTATCGTCCAGACCGTCGGATTGCTGACACTGTCGAACATTTTCATGACAGTCGCGTGGTACGGACATCTGAAAAATTTCTCGTCGAAGCCATGGTGGATCGCCGCACTGGTAAGCTGGGGCATCGCCCTGTTCGAATACTTGCTGCAGGTGCCGGGAAATCGAATCGGATATACCGAGCTCAGCCTGTCGCAACTGAAGATCATTCAGGAAGCGATTACACTGCTCGTGTTTGTTCCATTCGCGATCTTTTACATGAACCAGCCGTTCAAGCTGGATTATGTATGGGCAGCGTTGTGCCTGGTTGGCGCAGTTTATTTTATCTTCAGATCATGAATTTCGATAAGTACAAATATGTTGTTGTAGAAGGTCCGATCGGCGCAGGGAAAACGACGCTCGCACGTCGAATCGCGGAACGATTCGGAGCTCAGACCCTGCTTGAGATGCCGCAGGAAAATCCTTTTCTCGAAAAATTTTATCGCGACTCCGTACGTTATGCATTGCCGGCCCAGATGTTTTTTCTGTTTCAACGCATGAACCAGCTGCGCGATCTGGCACAGGCCGATTTATTCAATGCACCCGTCGTATCGGATTTCCTTCTCGACAAGGACCCGATATTTGCGCGTCTTACGCTTGGCGACGACGAATTCAATTTGTACCGTCAGTTGTACGATCATCTGCGACCTCAGGCGCCAGTCCCTGATCTTGTGATTTATTTACAGGCTCAACCGGAGACATTGATAGACCGGGTAAAAAAGCGCGGCATCCCGATGGAAGCGGGTATTTCGGAAACCTACCTGTATCTGCTTTGTGAAAGTTACAGGCGTTTCTTTTATCATTACGACACCGCGCCACTGCTCATCGTCAACAACGAGAATTTGAATCCGGTGGAACGGGACGAAGATTTTGATCTGCTGATGACGCGCATTGAAAGCATGCGTGGCAAACGAGAATTTTTTAATCTTGGAGAATAACGATGTCGGGATATCTGCAAGACAACGACGCTGGCGCTCGTAAAGCGATCACCGTTCCTGCGTTGATGGCATTACGGGCCAAGGGCGAAAAAATCACCATGCTCACTTGCTACGATTCGAGCTTTGCCGCACTGATGGATCGTTGCGGTGTCGAGATATTGCTGGTTGGAGATTCTCTCGGTACAGTATGCCAAGGTCACAGCTCGACCTTGCCGGTATCGCTCGATGACATCGCCTATCACACTGCCTGCGTCGCGCGCGGTAACCAAACGGCATTACTGATCGCCGACATGCCGTTCGGCACATTCGGAACGCCGGAATCGGCATTTCGCCACGCCGTTCAGCTGATGCAGGCAGGTGCTCAGGCGGTCAAGCTGGAAGGCGGCGCATGGCTGGCCGATACTGTGCGGTTTTTATCCGAGCGCGCGATTCCGGTGTGCGCACACATTGGCTTGACTCCGCAATCCGTACATCAATTCGGTGGAAACAAAGTGCAGGGGAAAACGGCGGAAGGCGCAGAACGGCTAAAAACTGATGCCTTGGCATTGCAATCGGCCGGAGCGTCGTTGCTGGTGCTTGAAGCAATTCCATCAATGCTAGGCAAGGAAGTGACCGAACTGCTGGCGATCCCCACAATCGGTATCGGTGCCGGTCTTGACTGTTCGGGCCAGGTGCTGGTGATGCACGATATGCTCGGCGTATTCCCCGGCCACCGGCCACGTTTCGTGAAAAACTTCATGGAAGGGCAAGCCGGGATTGACGGAGCTGTTCAAGCGTATGTTGCGGCGGTTAAGAACAAAATATTCCCCGCAGCAGAACACTGTTATTGATCTTCGTATCGGGCGAAGCTTTCTTCCAGCTTCGCGCTCAACTCTTCCTGCCCGCTGACGGTAACGCCCAGGTCTCGCAGCAATCCGTCCTGCAAGCCGTAAATCCAGCTATGGATCGTTAACGATTGGCCGCGCTCCCACGCATCCTGCACCGTAGTGGTCTGGCAAACGTTTGCGACCTGCTCGATTACATTCAACTCGCAAAGGCGGTCCAGTTTTTCCTTACTCGGAAGTACTTCGCCCAGGTAACGTTCATGTTTCTGATGTACATCCTGAACATGTCGCAACCAGTTGTCGGCGAGACCGATACGCCGGCGTACCAGCGCAGCATGCACGCCGGAACAGCCGTAATGTCCGCAGACAATGACATGCCTTACACCTAAAACCTCGATCGCAAACTGCAATACCGACAGGCAGTTGAAATCGGTATGCGCAACGACATTGGCAATATTGCGATGAACGAATAATTCGCCCGGCAACAGTCCTACAATTTCATTTGCCGGGACGCGGCTGTCGGAGCAACCAATCCACAGGTATTCCGGAGATTGCTGCGAAACCAGCTTTTTGAAAAAACCGGGATCCCTTCCGACCATGGAAGCAGCCCATTTCTGATTCTTACTGAACAAGTGGTCGAGCGCCACGCCGTCATTATTTTTTTCTGTCATATTGAGTAGTC
Organism: Oxalobacteraceae bacterium; assembly: GCA_036675035.1. Taxonomy (GTDB): domain Bacteria; phylum Pseudomonadota; class Gammaproteobacteria; order Burkholderiales; family Burkholderiaceae_D; genus MESE01. The sequence goes on along the minus strand of JAKFFO010000184.1, from coordinate 18,311 downwards.
CTGTCGAGCAATCAAATGCCGTGGTATTGAAGATAGGATGAGTCACAATTTTATCGCGGTCCGGTGATTCTGCCGTAGGGTCGCAGCGCCCGGTAGGAGAATCATTTTACCGGTGCCAAATGCCACTCAAGAGCGCTACTCGAAGGGTGACGTAAAGCGCTGCATGAACCGCTTATCGATGCGGTTTTTCCAGCGCCACACCCAATCGCCTTGCCAAACCAATCCATACCACGACGCAATCGCATGCCGATCGCCGGTTGACAACAGCGATAAATAATCGCGTTGTGGTTGATATGGGATCAAGTCGCGCCCTGAGGCGAAGCGCAACAGATTCTCAGCCAGAACCGGTCCCTGCCGAACAGCGAATACGCCGGCTTTCGGCCGTCTGCGCTGCGGATCGGTTGCTATGTCGCCTGCCGCGAACACATGCGCGTGACTCGCCGACTGTAAATGCGTATTGATCATAGCGAATCCACCGTCAATGCATTCCAGGCCCGACGCGGCTATCCACGCTTGTGGCGCAGCACCGGTCGCCCAAACCAATGCATCGAACGACGCATTGCTGCCGTCGGCAAAGTGCAATCTTCCTTCATCGATCTGCGATACGGCAGCATTGGTTCGCAGCGCTATTCGCCCATGCGCCAGTCGTTTCTCTATCCGGTGTGCAGCACGGCGGGGATATCCCGGCAGCAGCTCGTCACGTGTCACCAGCGACCACTTTACACGATTGCGATGCGCCAATAGCCGGTGTGCCATTGCCAACGCAACCTCGACCCCACCCGCACCGCCGCCCGCAACGACCATGTGAACAGGCCGATCCAAAGAATCAATTTCCTGCTGCAACGCGCGCCAGCGATGCAGGAACCGATCAATCGGCTTCACGCTTATCGCATGTTCGAACGCGCCAGGTACGGAAAATAAAGGTGGATTAGAGCCGATATCGATGGAGACTATATCGAACGGCCATTCACGTCCTGAAGCCGTTGCCACGTTGCGAGCGAGATCCAGGCCGTCAATCTCGGCCTGGACCAGCGATACATTTGCCGCCTCCGCCAACGGCAACAAATCGATATGGCATTCGCTGGGACGATAATGACCCGCGATCAAGCCCGGTACCATTCCGGAATATGGCGTATGCGGATCACGCGATATCAGTGTCACATCGAGATGTTCACCCCGTTGTTGTTTACGGGTGCGCAGAGCTTCAAGCACGAAAAGATGCGCGTGACCTCCGCCGATTAAAAGCAAACGTTTGCGCACTTATGGAAATCTATTTTTCGGAGAAAGAAATGTCACCATACCATGATCGCGCATGCTGTCCGCTATTGTCGCCGTCGGTCATGATGGCCACCACGTGAATTTCAGTAAAATCTTCACCGAAAGCAGCTTTCAAATCGTCGCGCACATTTCGCTTATGGGACACCCACTTGCCCGCATCGGCGGCTCCACTGTTGACTGCCAACATTTGTGCCTGTGAGGTAAAGGGATTTGGCCAGCTTGTGCCCACCGGCTTGTTGGCCGCCCAGACGTAATTAAGTGCCCTGGTCGACAGTCCAAGAAACCCCCGTTCGACGACAACATAAATTCGAACCGGAAAGTCGTCGCCGGCTTTGGTGGCTTCATCGATATTTGAATAAGGTTTTTCGATTTTCCAGGACCAGCGCAGTACCGGGGTTCTGGAAAGGTCAACGGTAACTTTTCTGAAACGGCCGGACGCGGCGCCTTGAGTGTGCGCACGCAGCACCGTCTTATTCAATTCGCGGTCTCTAACCAATTCGTATTGAGTGTGCCCTTCAAAGGATTTCTCTGTCCAGCCTGATACGTCGCTGGCCGAAAACCCACCTACGAGTAACGGCTGCCCCCATCCGACGGCTGAGATGACCATCGACAGCAACCAAAATAGAAGAAATTTCGTCATCTATGCTCATTCGGATATATGTTCTGTATCCGGCACGAGGCAGTTAAAAAACTAAGGCAAATCGATCGAGTTATCAAAGCTGGACAACAGCGCGGTACGATCCGGTATCCGGCTGCATGATGAAAACGTAACTCGATATCAAATATCGCGTTTTCTCTTCGCATATCGCGTTTTCTCTTCGAATAATCAGCTCGCGATGGCAGTACAATCAACCGATATCATATGGAGAGTATTCAGAATCGGAGAGTATTCAGAATCGCCATTAACGCCCCTCGTATGGCTTTATCAAAGTTGACTACCCTTCGCAAACGAAGAGCAGGAATTTTAAATCTTGTTTCCAAGATTCTTCGTGATCGCGACGCTCATTTCCCCTAGAGAGGGATTTGGCGGAAGCGAAAGATCTTCGAAGTTGAAATCCAAATCTGTTTCGATGTCGAGCATGATATCGACCACATGCAATGAATCGATGCCTATGTCGCCAAGTCGAGTGCTTTCATCAAACGAGCTCGTGTCGATACCAAAGCGCTCACTCAGAATATCCTTCAGTTTTGATACGATTTCGACTGTATTTGACATTTTTTTCCTATAAATGATGTAAAAAGCAATGTGGGAAAGCGCAAAATAATAGCCGAATTGAGCCGTTGAACATCAGGTTGTTACAAAATCGAACCGTATCGCACAAACTCCTGGTCGAATCTCGGGCAAGTTTCGGCATTAGCCTTCCCATGACATTCGTCTGTTTGATGTGACACATTTCCGGTAGGTTTGTCTTTGTTACTTGATAATTCGGCCTGAAAAAGTCATATTGAGTAACGATTGTTGACCTGCTATATGGCACATGGAAGCGCTGTGCTTACTTCAGCCCACGACCAGTACTTTATAAGCTCACCTCATAAGACTATTTACACGGTACCTTCAATTATGGCGTTGAACAGCTTCTCACTTATAGAACCCGATATTGAAGCGAATGTAAGAGCACAGGCCAAAATTCGCGCAATGCTCGGATTCCCAGTAATTCTATTAATGTCGCTTTCGATATGGTTTTGGGGCTCGCCGTATCCGGCCGTAAGCTTAACTGCAGTGATAACTGTCGCAGCTGTATACACAATTTACAATTTTTCGATCCTGCTTCTGACCAAGCGAATGCGCCCAATCAGCGCGGAGCATCTTGTAATTATCACGGCAATCCTTGATCCATTAATGTTATCGGTATGGCTTGCAATGATGGGACTTGCAGGCGGGCTATTCGTTTGTTTCTATCTATTTACCGTATTGGGTTTCGGATTCCGTATCGGACCTCGCCCCATGTGGATTTGTCAAATCGCATCGATTGTCGGGTTTTACACTGTAATCAATATATCTCCGATTTGGAAGCAGCATCCGATCATTGGATTGTCTTTTTTGATGGTGCTTATCGTAGTGCCGATGTATGCCACGGGACTGATAAAGAAATTAAGAGATGCGCGTGCGCACGCTGAGAGTGAAAGCCAGGCGAAAACGCAGTTATTGGCTAAGGTTAGTCATGAACTTCGCACTCCTCTTTCCGGAATCGTGGCATCGGCTCAACTTATAGAGGCTGAGGCAAGTGATGAATCGGTAAAAAAACGTTCCAATACAATTCTCAAGCTTTCCAAGGAATTGATGTTGGAAATAAATGATCTTTTGGATTCGGCGAAATATGAGGCGAACTCTCTAGTTCTAGAGTCAGTCTTATTTGATCTTGCCGAGGTCATGGATCAACTCTACTTGACACTTGCCTCCACGGCCGAATCCAAAAACCTAGATTATTCGGTGCGCATCGACGACAAAATTTGCGATCTGGTTCAGGGCGATTCACATTACTTGAGCCGGGTGTTAATGAATATTGCCGGAAATGCCGTAAAGTTTACCGAGTCTGGCAAGGTTGAAGTCTATGCCACATTACTTGAAAGTGGAGCGGACTATTACAAGCTTCGATTCGGCGTTCTAGATACCGGCATCGGAATTCCAAAGGAACTGCATCATCATATTTTTGATCCTTTCTTCCAAGCGTCAGGAGGAACCACACGCAAATATGGAGGTACAGGGTTAGGTATGAGCATTGCAAAGGAAATTGTCACCTTAATGGGTGGGAGTCTGATACTAGAGAGCGAAGTTGGAAAAGGCAGCCACTTTTATTTTGATTTGGCATTACCTAAAGTAGTTAAAACAGTTGAACCGGAACTTGAAGTCACAGGTACACCCGTAGTTTATGGCAAAAGAATACTCGTAGCAGATGATAATGCTACAAATCTCATCCTGATCAAGGAACTGCTGGAACGGGATCGGCATCAAGTTACAGTCGCCAGCTCTGGACAAGAAGCATTGGATGTCCTAAGCATGTTGAACGTTGATCTGATTTTCCTTGACTACAATATGGGTGATGTCGATGGATCAACGGTTTTGCAGCTCTACCGATTCGGTAAATTGAAGGCAGCCCCGGCATTTTTCCTGACTGCCGATACGACCGTAGGAACAGCGGATCGGCTTCGTGACTCAGGAGCGGTTGGCATTCTTCATAAACCGATTACCAGTGAAGGCCTCCGAGAGGCAATTGCCAAAATATTTGAAGATGAAGCCGTTGTGGTCATGCCGGCCGCTCCTCTCGTGTCGCTAAAGACGATTGCACCAACATATATAGACACTTTGGTGATCGAAGAATTGCAAACACTCTGTCCAAGGCCTGAATTTTTAACCGAAGTATTGGAAAATGCAGCGCTAGATATTGAAAGGAATTGTAATAATTTAACGGCCGCACTAACTGAGGAAGACGTTGTGCAAATCCATGATAGTGCCCACGCGCTCAAGGGTGTATCGGATAGCATCGGAGCTGTGCGTCTTTCCGCGCTGGCGAAAAACCTGATGAAAATCGCACGGTGGGAATTGGCTCAAAGCAAGGATCGATGGAAGAGCGATATCGTCGAAGCGAAGAATCAGAGCTTAAGCTGCATTAATGACATTCTCTCCAGTCGCCTCGCAGCGCATTCACAGACCTGAAGGCATACTGCTCCTGAATCCGCCGATAAAAATCGAATGCAACATTTCGGGAGCAGAAACTTTCCTGCTCCCGAATCGTGAGTCGCTTACCAGAGCAAGAATGCCTAGGCCGCCAAGGCGGTAACGGCCCTCTGTGATCCATGCTGCATCATGATGAGCATATCCATCATTCTTAGCTCTTCATCGCTTAATTTCAATGCAAGGTCGACCCATTCATTTACTACAGTATGCATTTCAGTGTAGTCAAGTTTAGTCAGCCGATTCCTTCCGCGCTGGATGGCTTCACGCGCCAACCGTCTTTTAGCATGCGACTTGATAAATTTCTCTATAGCGAAATTCCCTTCACCACTTGCACAAACTTCATCAACGACTCCCATTTCTCTAAGTTCGGAAGCGGAATAGATGCGCCCATTTGTCATCATGCGCTCCGCTTGATAAGCGCCGACGCGACGCGCAAGCAGACTCATTCCACCGGTACACGGAAATAAACCGAACATAATCTCTGGAAAACCGAAGGTGCTATGTTCTTCAGCAATCAAAAAATCGGCACTCAAGGCGGCCTCAAATCCACCGCCCAATGCTCTGCCTTGCACGAGTGCGATGGTGGTCATTGCACCGTTAGCGCTAGTGGCCCAGTCGAACATGATATCCAGGCAAAGTTTGGAGTATCTATACAACGAACCTTGATCTCTATTCTGAATACATTCTCGAAAATGTTTTAAATCGCCTCCAAGATTAAAATACTCCGGATGCTCGGATTTCATGACAGCATAGTGAATGGGCATTGGATGACCATCTTTGATCCAAGTACCGTGGTTTTCTTTCATTGTCTGGACCATGGCGTTGAGATCTTGTAGCAGCGGTAATGAAAAGTTCTGCACCTGTCCGGGTTGACCCTTTTTCATCGAGACCCATAGCGTATTGAACAATTTTGCATCCACTTCAACGTCGACTTCAATACGGTCATACAATACCTTCTCAAACAATGGCAGAGAAAAGTCTAAGGCTCCCATAGTTCATACCCCTTCGTTAGCTGAACTGCACCGAAACAAATTGGCGTTTTTATGGTGTATCGCGGTGCTTCGAAATGACCAACGCCACATTAGTACCTCCAAAACCACAGGAAAATGACATCGCCCGCTCGAAAGAGTGATTCGGTACGGCGCTGTTTGCAATATGGTTCAGCGAGCATTTAGGGTCAGGTTCATCCATATGCATCGTAGCGGGAAGGAGTGATTTCTTCATTGCCACAACCGTTATAACGAGTTCCAACGCGCTTGCTGCGCCGAGCAGGTGACCGTGGACCGATTTCGTTGAGCTGACAGGAGTTGAGCTTGGTGCATCCCCAAATACCGAACGAATTGCAGCTGATTCGACCACATCGCCACCATTCGTTGCAGTCGCGTGCGCATTAAAATAGCCTATATCCGAAGGCTCTAATTCGGCATCAGTTAGCGCTGCACGAATCGCCGCTACCTGCCCATTCGTGTCCGGCGTGCCGATATGATATCCATCCGATGAAATACCATACCCGGACAATATGCCGTGACAAGTTGCACCGCGTCTCTTGGCGTGCACAGCCGATTCAAGAACCATGAAGGCAGCCCCCTCCCCTAACACAAGGCCGCTCCGGCTGGTTGAGAACGGCTTGCAGCTACGACTAGCATCCAATGGGTCCGGCGCAGCCAGAGCTCTGGTGCCGTCAAATACCCCGAATAAACTTCCAGTAAGCGGAGCTTCAGCGCCCCCCACGATTGCAACGTCGAGATAGCCATCACGAATTGCGCGGAATGCCTCTCCAATTGCAACACCCGACGAACTGCAGGCACTGCCGTTTGTAATGACCGGTCCAAGTATCTTATGGCGAATAGAAATTTGTGCAGCGCCGCCATTTCTCATTATGGCCATCGCTGAAAATGGTCGAGACGCCTGTTTCCCATCCACCAGTAGCTGTTGATACCACGCCTGCTCAGTCGCAATTCCGCCGTTCACGTTCCCGTAATATAAGCCTGCCCTCTGACCGAAGATGTCAAAGCTCTCATATCCAGCATCTGATATCGCCTGCCTGGCCGCAAGTATCGCCAAGTGCTGGCAGCGATCCAGATAAGGCAATTCAAGCTTGGTGAAATGATCGGTAAATGACTGATTAATTAGTCCAGCAGGGAATCGCTTTGCCAGCGGAACAGCATCGGCCAGCGAAATGCCGGAACGTCCCGATAAAAGTGAATCCGCCAATTCTTCAATATTCAACCCAAGCGGCGAGATCACGCCTAATCCAGAAATAACAACAGCTTCTTTAGTCATTAAATACCTTACTTAGAGGTTCATATCGTTGCGGCAAAGAGCGCATCAAATTGCGAGGCAAAAGAGTTTTTGATACTTCAATTCTAATCCGACGTTTTTACACATTGCCGCCAAATGAATTGTTCGTAGTTGATGTAACCGTTTCTGGATTAACCGGCGCGAAAATACATGCCTCACGATCAAAGTTTTTTCAATAAAGATTGTGGAAATTGATAATCGACAGTTTTTGCAAGAGCTCGCAAAAGGCATCACCTGGATATTCAAATGGCATGGGGGCCAGAACGCGTGATTAACTATATGCCAATATTGAGAAGGATTGCTAATATAATTCATAATCCCTCATCGGTTTTTCTTTAATAGCCATTTGAATATATTATCCAAACGGACTAGATTATCTCGAAAAAAGCAAAAGATTAACGAGGATGTATGGCTACAAGTTTTTGGAGATTGGGATTCATAGACATTCCAAAATTTTAGCGCCGAAGTTGAGATTCGGTTGCCAAAATCATCTGGCCTACTTGCGAGAAGGCGCACCTGTGCTTGATCTTGAGAAGATTACCGATGCTTGGCCTGCCGTTCCGGGAGGCCAAGCATCCAATCTGACGCCGGCCCTGTAATACCTATGCGTTGATTGTGCCCGCAAATACAGACCTGGAGGAATATGGTGCTCTTGTGCACCGTCGGGTTTTCGACCTGGCGGAAAGTCGGGTTACGTTTATTTTCTGTTCACGCTACCTGTCTTGATCTCCGAATTTGCTAAAGTTTTTCCTCGAAATCCGACTACACAAGCAGGCTCGTAGTCGTGAAATGACGAGTACCACGATAGCAGCACTCGCAGCTTATGAGCGGTTTATTTTTACTGGCTGGTCTTTAAGTATCAATCAGCAGCCGCTGAATATCCCGCGCTTCATTTAGGCGGCGTAAAAATACCTCGACCAGTTCAGGATCGAAATGCCGAGCTTTTTGCTCAACGATATAATCGACCGCCGCGTCCCATTCCCATGCCGGTTTATATGGTCGCTCTGAAGTAAGCGCATCAAATACGTCGGCTAGCGCGACGATGCGCGCCTCCACCGGAATTTCCTTGCCATGCAACCCTGATGGATAGCCTGTCCCGTCAAATTTTTCGTGATGGCTGTGCGCAATGATCGCCGCAGCTTGCAGGAAGCGCGAAGGACTGCCCTTCAGAATTTCGTAGCCGATCAGCGGGTGAGTTTTCATGATGACGATTTCTTCTGCCGTCAATTGCCCTTCCTTTTGCAAGATCGCATCGGGGATACCGATCTTGCCGATATCATGCATCGGAGCGGCCAATTCGATAGCTTCGATCTGTTCTTCATCCAAACCGATACCGCGCGCGATCAATGCAGAATACTTGGCCATCCGTTTCAAATGGGCGCCGGTCACTGCATCGCGGCGATCAGCGGCGCCGGCCAATCTGAACAAGGTATCCATTTCTCTTAGCCGCAAGTCCCGCTTTACTTCTTCAATGCGCTCTTCCAGCATGCGTGCGTGCTTGGTGTTGGCAACGTATTGTTGACGCAAATTGAGCAGATTTTGGCAGCGTACACGGCATTCAGTCGGATCGACCGGTCGGATCAGATAATCGCTTGCGCCGGCCTCGAATGCCCGGTAAAGCACCTCACGATTGTTCACCACCGTGGTCATCACAATCGGAAGCTGCTGATACGAGTATATGCGGCGCAATTGCCGGATCGTCTCGATTCCGTCCAGTCCCGGCATTTTGTAATCGGTCAGGACCAGGTCTACGGTGGCACCGCGTGCATATTCGATGGCTTCCGTCGCATCGGAAAACATCATGATATTGATCTTCTTGTCGATGCTCTTGATGACTTCTGCGAGGACCAGACGGCCGGTACTTTGATCGTCCAATACCAGCACCGTGGGATTGGCGGCACGATATTGGTGCAGCTCGTATACAGGCGCCAAGCTTCTCGTCGCAGCCATATTTTCAGTCACGGGGAATTGAAGTCGATAAAGTATGCCGCATTCATCCGAAACTGTGAAACATTAGTTGTAACAAATTTACACATTTTCGGAAAATCATGTGGGATCAAGTCTGCGATTGCAAAGTGGAGCATTCGATATGCGCGTGGTTTTCGACCTTAAAACCCGGCTTGCTCAAAAAAATGGGCGGGAAGCCCGCCCGTCTGCACTATTGACGATGCCGATCAATAGCTATTGGTCGAACGTGATGTGTCGTCTCCAGCACCCAGCAACAAGTTTTTAAGATTGGAGTCAGCCGGATTTTCACCTAGCCATATTTTCAGGATCATGTTGTAGAAAGCCAGGTCAGGAAGAACATCGACGATTTTTTTATCGTTCAGGAATATGTGCGTTCCCGAATTCGGAATCCAGTCGATCAGGATCACATCGCCTTTCTTCAAAAGCGGAACTGAAGCGAACATTTTGCCGAACTTGAGCAACTGCGTAATCATCTTGGCCCGTTCCGCTTTTTCAGAATTCTTCTGGATGCCGGCCATGAACGACTGACCGAACTCTTCGTTGCCGACGTCCCTTAACATCACTAGCACAATTCGCCTCGGACCAGCGGCGGCAAGAACGTCCGATGTGGCAGTTTTCTTTCCATTGAGGTACAAGCCAGCAGCATATACCTTGAAAATCGCCTTGTACCGAACACCGGCACCATTGAGTTTTAATTCCTGCCCGCCTACCTTGACGGCATCCTCTAGCTTGACGCCGCCAACTTCCACTGCGGATGCGGGCCATGGGAAGACCAACGCAGCAAGAAGCATCATGAATGCACATCCGATACGAGCACCAAGAGCCATGTCACCTCCAAAAATACGACGCGATGTCGCGCACAGGGTAGAAATAGAACGACCGTTTTATTATCTATCGATAAGCATAAAGAACGCGTCGTAAATGAGCAAACAAAAAAATTACTATTGCGTTGCAGTATGGCGGTATGTCGTCCGCAATAAAAAAACCGCTGCCCTTTGGACAGCGGTTTTTTATTGCGGCCTGTTTGCCGTGCGAGCTCGCAAACAAATCGACCGGTCTACAACTGCATCGGTTATTCGAAAAACTCTTTTACCTTGTCTTTCCACGATTTGCTTTGCGGGCTGTGTTTGGCCCCGCCTTCCGTTGTGAGCAGTTCGAACTCCCGCAGCATCTCCTTTTGCCGTTCAGTCAGCTTGACCGGCGTTTCAACCACGACATGGCAGAACAAGTCTCCGGCATATCCGGATCGCACGCCTTTGATTCCCTTGCTGCGCAAGCGGAACGTCTTGCCGGACTGCGTGCCTTCCGGAATCGTAAATGCCACCTTGCCGCTCAGCGTGGGTACTTCAATCTCGCCACCGAGCGCCGCAGTGGCAAATGAAATCGGCATTTCGCAATGCAGATCGTCGCCGTCGCGCTGGAACACCGCATGCGGCTTGATGTGAATTTCGACGTACAAGTCTCCCGGTGGACCGCCATTCATGCCGGGTTCGCCATTGCCCGAAGAACGTATCCGCATGCCATCGTCGATACCGGCAGGGATTTTAACTTCCAGTGTCTTGTTCCGTTTGATCCGCCCTGCTCCGCTGCACGTGGTGCAAGGATCGGGAACGATCTTGCCGGTACCATGGCATTTCGGACAAGTCTGTTGAATGCTGAAAAATCCCTGCTGCATGCGCACTTGGCCATGGCCGGCGCAAGTCGGACAGGTGGTCGGCGACGTGCCTGGTTTGGCGCCCGATCCATGACAGACATCGCATCCGTCCCATGACGGAACCCGGATAGTCGTATCAAAACCGTTGGCCGCTTGCTCCAAGGAGACTTCAAGGTTGTAGCGCAAATCTGCGCCGCGATAGACCTGCGGCCCTCCGCCCCGGCCACCGCGCGCACCGCCGAAAATGTCGCCGAAAATATCGCCGAACGCATCTGCGAAGCCGCCGGCGTGACCGCCCGCGCCGCCCATGTTGGGATCGACGCCGGCATGACCGTAACGGTCATATGCATCCTTCTTCTGCGGATCGGACAACATTTCGTAGGCTTCCTTCGCCTCCTTGAACTTGTCTTCCGAGCCTTTGCTGTCCGGATTGCGATCCGGATGATATTTCATTGCAAGCTTGCGATATGCCTTCTTGATTTCATCGTCCGAGGCATTTTTTCCTACGCCCAGTATTTCGTAATAATCACGCTTCGCCATGTTGTGGGACCTTATTATCTGTCAATCCGGTGCGATGAAGCGCTGGCTTCAACCCACCTTTTTCTACCTCTTATCCCGGAAAAAATCAGGAAAAGAGTGCGCGGCGCATCATGAAATCGTGCCGCATCAATAAACTAAAACGCCGAGTCGAGGGCTGCATGGCAACCGCTCCAACTCGGCGAGTCATCACGGCATCTGCCGCATGACTGGACGCATGTTACTTGTCTTTGACTTCTTTAAAGTCTGCATCCACGACATCGTCTTCGCTCGGTTTGGCTTCAGATGCATTGGCGCCGGCTGGAGCTTCTGCCGATGCACCGGCAGCCTGCTGCGCCTGCATGTCCGCATACATTTTTTCACCGAGCTTTTGCGCGGCAGTCGACAACGCAGCGATCTTGGCGTCGATTTCGGACTTGTCGTTGCCTTTGAGGGCGGTTTCCAAATCCTTGATCGCTGCTTCGATTTTCTCCTTTTCGCCGCTTTCAAGCTTGTCGCCGTACTCACTCAGCGATTTGCGAGTGGAGTGCACCAGTGCATCGCCTTGATTGTGCGCTTCAGCCACTTCTTTCAAGCGTTTGTCTTCTTCGGCATTGGCTTCGGCATCCCGAACCATTTTTTGGATCTCGTCTTCCGTCAAGCCGGAATTCGCCTTGATGGTGATCTTGTTTTCCTTGCCGGTCGCCTTGTCTTTTGCACTGACATGCAAAATGCCGTTGGCGTCGATATCGAACGTCACTTCGATCTGCGGCGTACCGCGCGGTGCCGGCGGAATGCCTTCCAGATTGAACTCGCCGAGACTCTTGTTGCCGACAGCCATTTCACGCTCACCCTGGTACACCTTGATCGTTACGGCAGGCTGACTATCGTCGGCGGTCGAAAACACCTGACTGAACTTGGTCGGGATCGTCGTGTTTTTCTGGATCATCTTGGTCATCACACCGCCCAGCGTTTCAATACCCAGCGACAGCGGTGTCACGTCCAGCAACAGCAGATCCTTGCGATCACCGGACAATACAGAACCCTGGATTGCAGCGCCGACAGCGACTGCCTCGTCCGGGTTGACGTCCTTACGCGGATCCTTGCCGAAGAACTCCTTGACCTTGTCCTGCACCTTCGGCATGCGCGTCATGCCGCCGACCAGAATCACGTCATTGATATCGGATACCTTGACACCGGCATCCTTGATCGCAGTGCGGCATGGCTCAATGGTCCTGGTGATCAGTTCTTCCACCAGCGACTCCAGCTTGGCGCGGGTCATTTTCATATTGAGGTGAACCGGCGCACCATTGGCCATCGCAATGTACGGCTCGTTGATCTCGGTTTGCTGCGACGACGACAATTCAATCTTGGCGCGCTCGGCGGAAGCCTTGATGCGCTGCAATGCGATCGCATCCTTGCTCAGGTCCAGCCCGTTGATCTTTCGGAATTCATCGATGATGTAATCGATGATGCGCTGATCGAAATCTTCACCACCCAGGAACGTATCGCCGTTGGTGGACAACACTTCGAATTGCATTTCGCCGTCGACATCGGCAATTTCGATAATCGAGATATCAAAGGTACCGCCGCCCAGATCATATACCGCAATCTTGCGATCGCCCTTGCCGGTCTTGTCGAGGCCGAACGCCAGTGCTGCCGCGGTTGGCTCGTTGATGATGCGCTTGACGTCCAGGCCGGCAATACGGCCCGCGTCCTTGGTTGCCTGGCGCTGGGAATCGTTGAAATAGGCCGGTACCGTAATCACGGCTTCGGTTACTTCTTCGCCGAGATAATCCTCGGCGGTTTTTTTCATTTTGCGCAAAATTTCAGCGGAAATTTGCGGCGGCGCAAGCTTTTTGTCGCGCACCGAAATCCACGCGTCGCCATTGTCGGCCTTGATGATCTGGTAGGGCATCATGCCGATGTCCTTCTGCACTTCTTTTTCTTCAAATTTGCGTCCGATCAGCCGCTTGACTGCGTACAGCGTGTTCTTCGGATTGGTGACCGCCTGGCGTTTTGCCGGCGCGCCAACCAGAATCTCGCCATCTTCCTGATACGCGATGATTGACGGCGTGGTACGCGCGCCTTCCGAATTTTCAATTACTTTTGGCTGGCCGCCTTCCATGATGGCGACGCAAGAGTTGGTGGTTCCCAAGTCAATGCCGATGATTTTGCCCATGATTACTTTCCTTTAATAACTGAATAACTGAATCCGAATGCTGACAATATGCGGTGGAAAACGCCTCTTTCAAGCACTTTCTATGATCTATGCCTTCAAGATGCCTTTTCCTGCGATACCGTTACCAATGCAGGGCGCAACAGCCGATCGGCAATCATGTAGCCTTTTTGCAGCACGGTGACAATGGTATTGGCTTCCTGATCTGCCGGCACCATGGAAATAGCCTGGTGCTTCATCGGATCGAGCTTTTCGCCGGTTTCAGGCGATATTTCAACCAGCCGGTTTTTCTCGAAGGCGGATGTTAGCTGTTTCAAGGTCATATCGACGCCTTCCTTGAGCGAGTCGATCGACGGCGTCTCGACCTTCAGTGCCATCTCCAGGCTGTCCTTTACCGGAACCAGCGCCTCGGCAAAGCTTTCGATCGCAAATTTATGGGCGCGGGCGATATCTTCCTGTGCACGCCGCCGCATATTTTCGACTTCCGCCTTCGCACGCAAAAACGCGTCCTGCATTTCTGCGGCACGCGATTCAGCCGCAGCAAGCTTCTCGGTCATTTCCGATTCAGCGGAGGACGTTTCGGCATCCGTATTCAAGACCTCGGTCACATGTTCGGCCTGATTGGCTTGCGCTTCCTTCTCGATTTGTTTCTCCTGATCTCGCATCACAAAGTCTCCAACAATATCAATAACTTAACTTCACCATTGGAAACAAATGGGGATCGGCGATCTTATTTCAAGGGGAATAAAAGGCGCGATTTGCAGTTACACGCGCTCAATTGCTTAAGTCTTGTTACATGCCTTACTTCTTGAAGGGATTTATTTTCATACGAGAGGTTCTATTATTTTAATAATTGATGAAATTGCAGGTAAATGACCTGCAAATAGCCGGAAAACATAATGAAACTACCGCTCATTTCAGCTACGGTCGTCGCATATACCGTACTTGCCGCAGCTTGGATCTGCTACTCCGGGCTCGCCTCAATAATCAGAGCTGACGCGCCGTTTTAACCGGTACAGGTTTGCTTTTATTCAACTACGTAAGTCGTGAAGCGGAAAATTATCGCTCCGCTCCCAGGCGACGCGCTTGCGCCAGTGAAATGTCGGCCTCTTGGCGCTGCCTCTCACGCGCAGATGCCGCAGCAATTGTCGGCCACCCTACTACATGCTGTTCCACAATTTCCGTCAATGCGGCTATCCATGCCGGCGATTCGTTCAAACATGGAATGTAATGAAATTCCTGCCCGCCGCCGGTCAGAAAATCGCGTCTGCCCTCGATATTGATTTCCTCCAGAGTCTCAAGACAATCAGCAACGAATCCCGGACAAATCACATCTACCCGCTTCACGCCGCTTTTCGCGAGGCTCTGCAACGTCGGCGCGGTATAGGGCTGCAGCCATTCGGCCCGACCAAGGCGGGATTGAAATGCAACGATATATTTCTCCTGAGAAATCCCAAGTTGAGTCGCCAGCAGACGCGCCGTCTTTTGACACTCACAATGGTAAGGATCTCCAAGCAGCAAAGTACGCTTCGGCACGCCGTGAAAACTCATTACCAGTTTATCCGGCCTGCCATGCATTTCCCAATATGCAAGCACGGACTCCTTGAGCGCGTGAATATAGCCGTCACGATCATGATAGTGTTTTACGAAACGCAATTCAGGCATGTTGCGCACGCGCGCGTAATGCCTGAATACCGCATCGAAAGTAGACGCGGTCGTCGTTGCCGAATATTGCGGATAGGCCGGCAAAATCAGGATTCGGTCGCAACCGTCCCGTTTTAATTTTTCCAGTATTTCAGGCAGGGATGGATTTCCGTAACGCATGGCGTAAGCAACCTGCACGTCATGCCCACGCTCGCCGAGATAGCCGCGCAACAGCAACGCCTGTTTTTGCGTATGCACACGCAACGGCGAACCATCGGCAGTCCACACCGATGCGTATTTCTGCGCCGATTTTCCGGACCGGAACGGCAGGATAATCCCGTGCAAGATAAACCACCATATCAGCCTGGGAATCTCGACGACACGCGGATCTGACAGGAATTGTTTCAGGTAAGGTCGTACCGCGGCGGCGGTCGGCGCATCAGGGGTTCCCAGATTGACGAGAACGATTGCCGTCTTGGCGACGGTACCGTGGGTATGGTCAGGTTCTTTGGCGAAACGCATTTTTACGACCGATCTCTTTTTTCATCGGGTGGTCCGGCTACTCAGGAGGCCAGCAATTCCCGCGCATGCTTGCGCGTGGTCGCGGTAATTTCCAATCCGCCGAGCATGCGCGCGATTTCTTCGATGCGCGCTTTTGCGTCGAGTGCATCGATGTGCGATACCGTTTTGCCGTCGATGCCGATTTTGCTGACCTGAAAATGGCGGTTTGCCTGGCTCGCAACCTGCGGCAGATGCGTCACGCACAGCACTTGCCGGTCTTGTCCGAGACGTTTAAGCAGCCGTCCGACGACTTCCGCCACAGCGCCGCCGATGCCGCTGTCGACCTCATCGAAAATCAGGGTCGGGGTTGCCGTGGCACTTGACGTGATCACCGAAATCGCAAGCGCGATACGGGCCAGTTCGCCGCCCGAAGCGACCTTCGCAAGCGCACGCGGAATCGTTCCGGCATGGCCGGCGACCAGGAATTCTATCTGCTCCAGGCCATAGGCAGCGGGCTCGCACCGGTTCAATGCGATTTCAAAGCGCCCACCTGTCATGCTCAGATCCTGCATCGCCGCGGTCACCGCATCGCTTAGCGCCTTGGCCGCTCTGGTGCGGGCCTTGGACAGCTTTTGCGCAGCGGTCATGTACGTTGACTTGAGCTTTTCCTCCTGCGCCCGCAGCGCATCCAGATCGCTGGCATCCGCCAGTTGTCGCAACTGCGCCGACAACAGTTCGAATTCCTGCGGCAGATCATCCGGCGCGACCCGGAACTTTCGCGCGGTTGAATGAATAGCTTCGAGCCGTGTCTCTACTTCCCGCAACCGAGCGGGATCGAGTTCCACCCTGCTCAAATAATCGTTGAGCGAATATACCGCCTCCTGCAACTGAATCTGTGCCGGCTCCAGCGCTTCGAGCACCGGCCTCAATGCATCATCGATGTCCGCCAGCTTTGCGAGCTTTTGATTCAGCGCCGCCAACTGCGACAGCATGGGACTTTGTTCTGATTCGGAAATCGCGGTCAATGCCTCCTGCGCACCTTCGATCAGGCTGGCCGCATGCGACAGACGGCTGTGTTCGTTGCTTATCTCGGTCCATTCACCCGGTTTGACGGCAAGCTTTTCCAGTTCGCCGACCTGCCATTCGAGCCGTTCGCGCTCAAGCAGCACACTTTTCGCGTCGCTTTCAAATTCTTCACGCTGCCTGGCGACCGCGCGCCAGGTTTTATATGCCGCCGCAACTGCCCTGACGTCATCTTGCAGACCCGCCTGGCTATCCAGCAGCACGCGCTGCGCATCGGTTTTAAGCAGTGACTGATGTGCATGCTGGCCATGGATATCGACCAGCATTTCACCCAGGTCGCGCAGCTGAGCCGCCGTGGCGGCAATGCCATTGATGAAGGCCCTGGAACGGCCGGCATTGTCGATTACGCGACGCAGCAAAACGCCGCCTTCGTCACTGCCGAACTCGTTGGCGGCAAGCCACGCATCCGCTTCAACGCCGGTTGCGAATTCAGCCGTAATATCCGCTTTGGCGGCACCGTCGCGCACTACGCTGGCATCGCCGCGTCCACCAAGCGCAAGCGCCAGCGCATCGATCAGGATCGATTTCCCCGCGCCCGTTTCGCCCGTGAACACGGTAAATCCGGGCGTGAGCTCCAGCTCGATTGCATCAACGATGACAAAATCATGAATGGAAAGTGTGCGCAGCATCTGAGTTGGGCGTCCATGCGATTCGGCCTGATTCGGCGTCAAGACAATATCGCTTCTGAAATGGAGTCATGTCCGGTCGCTGAACATGAAAAGAAATTATTTTAACTGACCTTCCGCCGATGGATACTCGTTCCAGTGCAGCTTTTCACGCAGCGTATCGTAATAAGTCCATCCTTGCGGATGCAGAAAAGTGACCTTGTGTGCCGACCGCTTGATGACGATCCGGTCGTGATGCGCCAGGCTGGCCATCGATTGCATATCGAAATTGACGCTGCTGTCGCGTCCGTTGATCACCTCAATTACGATTTCGCTTGAGTTGGGGACAACGATCGGTCGATTCGACAACGCATGCGGTGCAATCGGCACCAGTCCGATACCGGTCAGGCTCGGATGCAGCAGCGGTCCGCCGGCCGACAACGCGTAGGCGGTCGAGCCGGTGGGGGTTGCAACAATCAAGCCATCGGAGCGCTGGTTATACATGAAATGGCCATCGACTTCGACCCGCAACTCGATCATCCCGGATCCGGCACCGCGCGATACCACGACATCATTGAACGCGAGGCCGCTGACAATCGATTTCCCTTCGCGCCACACCGAGCCTTCGAGCAAGCCGCGTTGTTCCGATTCAAGTTTGCCGTCCAGCATATCCGCAAGCAGCGGCATCATCCGGTCCAGCGGGATATCGGTCATGAAACCCAGGCGCCCCTGATTGATGCCGATCAGCGGGACCTTGTACGGCGCAAGCTGACGTGCGATGCCCAGCATGGTGCCGTCGCCGCCGACCACGATCGCGGCATCGGCGTGCCTGCCGATCTGTGCCGGCGTCATCGCGCCATATCCGTGCAACTCGGTATTTTTTGCAGTCTCTGCCTCGAATACGAC
>JAKFFO010000129.1:0-5371 GCA_036675035.1 Oxalobacteraceae bacterium | reverse complement strand
TAGTGAAACCCGCACTTGAGGCAGATCAAATCTCTCAAAAGTCTGTCTGCTATCAATATCGAATTATCGAGGAGATTATCGTGACGACTACCGCAACAACCGAGAATCCGTATTCTGGCAAGGATCGAATAGGTGAACTGCAAAAGCGGTTAGTGAAGAATGCTCCGCGAGATAAAGACGCAATAAGAAAAGAGCTAATTTCCAATCTGAACTTTGTCGCCCGCCTGGGTCATCCGGTTAAACCCGGCAGCCGGGTTCTGGATGTCGGATGCGGCGTAGGCGACTCCGTCATTGCGCTTCTGGACATGGGTTACGATGCTCACGGCATCGATGTGCTTGAACTGTGGAACAAGGATTTCGATCAGTACTGGGAAGTGCATGACAAACCTGAAGGCGACTATGTAAAGCGCCTGCATGCCGTAAACCCCGATAACTACAAGCTGCCTTTCCCTGACGGCCATTTCGATTTTGCGTTGAGCGATCAGGTTTTTGAGCACGTGTTCAACTATGAAGAGGTATATGCGGAAATAGCCCGCGTACTCAAGCCGGGTGCAATCTCGCTGCATCGATTTCCGGGACCGAATGGGTTGATCGAGAGCCACGTGGACTTGCCGATTCCTCTGCTATGTCATTTCAAACCATATCTCGCGCTATGGGCCATGCTTGGCAAGCGCTCGGGCCGCCAGGTTGATTTTAATTGGCGCGAAACGCTGGCAACCAATGTAGAGATGATGCGGATTTGCCATTACCCGACAAAGGGCGAACTGCTGCGGCGTGCCGACAATGCCGGCGTCAGGATCAGGTTTGTGGAACGACCGGAAATCATGTCCCGCAGCGTCGGCCGGCTTGCCCGCATTCTTGCCCGAATCCCGCCCGCGTTCCGCAATGCTGCAGGATGGGGAGCCTCGTTTATCGCGCAACGCGTGATGATCCTGGAGGGTAAAGGAAAATGAGTTCATGGCTGAAATTCTCCCGCATTCGACGCGGCCTTCTGCCGCATACCAACTGAATTTGCCCAGGAATTGCACCCGTCATTGTGTGCGCCTGAAGAAGACCGGAGTGCCGGACAACTTGGCATTCGCGCTCGAACCGGAAACCGCGGCATAGTCTCCGGGCAGCGCGCCGTTGCTACTCATATTGTACGGCGATCATCCCGTGTTTCCGCAAACGCCTGGCGCCGGCCCGATCGGTGAGAGTACAAAAACCCAGCAATCTTCTTTCGCGATGCCTTCGTGTCGACACGTCCGGCACATTTAAAAAATCGCGCTACCCGCCGCCGCATAGGCTCAGATTTTGCAGCTCGGTCGGTTGCAGCAGCTTTCTGTAGCTGCCGCAGCAGCGCCTGCTCTGCGATGGCGAAAGAACATGAAAGCCGCTATCCCGAGCGCGAAGACCCCGATCATAGCGAGATACCATTCCGTGGCTGCGGCTCCCAGCGCCGATATGCCAAGCCACGCAAGGAGCGGCACGATCAATGGAAGGCAGCACGCCACACACGCCGCCGATGCAACCGCGATCGCGCCCAGCATACCTGCTGCGGCCCCCTTCCCCTTCGTTGCCTGCTTGGTTGCTTGCTTCGTTTCTTGTTTCATTGCATGGCCCCTTTCGGATATATGTGAACTTACTTGACGCAAGCATAAAACCTCAAGTAACTTGAGGTGCAAGCACTTTTTATAGGATTACGATGCCGTCTCCGGGTTTAACCATCGGCGCACTCGCCGCACAGACCAGCTGCAATGTCGCAACCATTCGCTACTACGAGGAGATCGGCTTGTTGCCGCATGCACGGCGTGCGCAAAACGGCCATCGATACTACGGCGATGGCGACTTGCAACGGCTCGCATTTATCAAGCGCTGCCGTGACTTCGGATTCCCGATTGAGCAAGTACGCGGTCTTGTGGATTTGTTTGAAGATGGCGACCGGGCGTGCGGTGAAGTACGTGACATGGCACAGATACACCTGGACGCGGTTCGCTTGAAGCTGGACGAGCTGCGGCAATTGGAACAGGGGCTGCTGGGTTTTGTAAACAGCTGCGATGCTGCGTGCAGTACAGGACTCACGAGAAATTGCGCCATCATTGAAGACCTGTCTGCGGTTCCGCCAGCCGATGCTTCTGCCGGCGCCGACTCCTGCTGCGCCACTTCAAACAAAAGAAAGACATCGAAACGAACAACGTTTTCCGAAGCGACTCGGACATGATGATCGAGTGGGCGGCGGTTTCCCGTGCATTCGGGCTCTTTCTTGCGACTGCGATGGCCGAGCTGATCGGATGCTATCTTCCGTTGCTTTGGATGACCGGCAAAGGGCCGGCATGGCTGCTCGTTCCAGCAGCGCTTAGCCTGATTGTCTTTGTATGGTTGCTCACGCTGCATCCTGCTGCGAGCGGCAGGGTATATGCGACATATGGAGCTGTTTATATTGCCGCTGCGCTGGCATGGTTATGGCTGATCGACGGCGTCGTACCAAATCGAACCGACCTGATCGGAGTCGGTCTCGCCTTATGTGGCGCTGCGGTCATTGCAATCGGGCACGGTAAAGGAGCATAAGACTGCACCGCGGGCGATGTTCTACGTCACAAGAGCTCTCAATCGACGAAGCGATATAGCTGCTTGACCACAGAAACATTTGTGGCCGCCATCGCCAAAATTGACGAGTAAGTGCGCAGTGCTGATTTTGAGCTATCCGATTTTCCCGGACAGCTGACAGCCAGAAGGAAGGGAAGTCTTGCTGTATATGGGGATGGTGCCCGAGACCGGAATCGAACCGGTACGCCCCTTTTCAGGTAAGCGGCGGATTTTAAGTCCGCTGTGTCTACCAATTTCACCACTCGGGCATGCTGCAATTTTAAATCAGCACCGAAACAGATACCGAAAAAAAAAGCGCCTCGGCGCTTTTTTAAAAATTTGGAGGCGGGGGTCGGGATCGAACCGGCGTAAACGGCTTTGCAGACCGTTTTCCCCTCTTATAAATCAAAGACTTATAAGCTCACCACACTGAATACCACAAAATTGCAGTTTAACCAGTTAAAAAGCCCATCGAAGTAACAAATTTGGATAGACTCTATCCAACTATCTGCACTGATTCAGGAACGGAAGTTTAACATATCTGTCCCAATTCATTCACGCTATATACAATCACTAATTTATCGATGGCTTTTGGTAGTTGTCCATTTTGCCCATCCCCTTATTCATCTTGCTCAAAAGCCCAAGGCGGTCTGCATTGCTCCCGGAAGCCGCATCGCCTGCATAAATCCGGCCACCGTGTGTACCTCGCCTCGCTTAAGCCAGCCAGAATGGCTTCTCGCCGTTTCACCAGCGCAATAACCTCAGCATGCGTCAACAGTTGCACCTGATGTGGCTTCTTTTGTCGGCTGCTCTCTGATTGAACAAGTACGTACCCATATGGAGCAACCGGTTCCTTGGTTTGCGCTTCCAATGCAAATCGTTGTGCCGAAAGTTCAATGACGTCGGAAAGATAGACCCGATCAATGCGCCGAGTCTTCAGTTCGACCAAAGTGATCAAACCACTCCGATGACGATAACCCCGGTCCAATTTTGCAATGATCGACACCGGCCTGCTTGCTCGAAACACTTGCTCAGCATACACAATCTCGGCGTCTTGCAACTCTTGTGGCCGCCATGCGCGCTCTGCAGCGATGAAACGTCTACGCCAAATCCATCGAACAAAGTTCAGAAAAGCAATGACGGCAATCGCCAACAAGCCCGGCTCATCCAACACCATCATGGCCTCCGTTACGAAACAGCATGCGACCAACTATCCAGGCGAATAGTCGCAATACCGCGCGGACGATGGGCTTTAGCCAAGGGAAACGCTGCAATCCAACGCATATCGCCGGTGCCGTCCGGTAGTACCACCAGATCGACCGACGTCCCATTGCCGTCGGACGCAATACCTGATCACGAAACAGTCGAAGCGCCGCTGTTTCCGGTCCAGGGCCGAGTGTCAGCATCGCGATGTAACAGCGCCCTCTCCTTTCAAAAGTCTCCGCCCCTTCACGATAAAAGCGCTCGTGCTCTTTCAAACCACGCCGGATCGCCGCACGCTGCGATGCGTTGCTGCGCTTCCCATAACGATGCTCAAACACCACCAAGCGTTCGCAAACGCCCATTTGCGCCAACGCGGACGCGCTCACGGTGCTCGATTTTTTCCGTTGCCTTTTCCGATCCATGATGAAGATCTCCTGGTTGGTTTCAGTTCACTTTGCTGACGATGCGCCATCGCTACTCATCAACCGGTTGGTCGAACACCTGATTGGTGATCGACGCATCGCTCATCTCGCGCGGTACCAGTTGACTCGCCGTATCGGCCGGGTGTCTGGCAAACCCGATCGGCCAATGCTCGACCAGCAAACCATCCTGCGCCAACGTCCGAAGCCGATTGACGCGCTTGGTCCCTTTCTTGAACCGGATCAGGTCATCGTATAGTCGCGGATTGTCGGCACGTTCCAGATTGAATACCAGCCGGATAGGCTTCAACGGAACCGAAGTCTGATCGTTCATGCCGTTTCTCCCGCAATGCGACCGCCCTCATCGGCCCGCGGCGCCTTGTCGAGCATGCTGGCGGCATAGTTCATGCCGGCGATCTGGAAACCTTTGACATTGGCATACATCGGATCCTTGACCTCATGGATCTTGTGCTTCGGAAAAGCCTCCTTGACCGCTTTCTTGAACAGGAATGCCCCGCCGCCGACCAGGATGATGTTCTGGAAGCTGTAGGAGGCCTCGATCCACTGCATCATTGACGACACGGCCTGCTGCGCAATGGTCCTGGCGATCGGCATGAGCGGCGTCATATCATAAGGCTTCTGGTAGATCATCGGACTCTTGCCGGTACGAAGCGCGATATCGATTGCATCGAAATCCCGATACGGCGTGCCGATATCCGCGCTGATCTCGTTGGCGATCGCTTGCAGCACATCGAACATGCCGCGGTTGATCGAATGGCTTTTCTTTTGCACGAGGCGCATGCCTTTCGCGACCAGCCAGTCGAATGTCCTGGCGCCGGGGTCGATGATCAGGCTTTGCTCATGCTCGATCACTTTCATTTTCTGGTGCAGCGATGCGTAGTACACGAGCGCGCCTTGCGGCTGGGCGATAGCCAAGGCTTTGCGCACCGTCACCGTGCGGCCGCTGCCGACGTCATGCTTGCCGGTCATCGCCTTTTCCAACGAGACCTTTTTCGCAGCCAATGCGGCAACCGGCAACCCAACCACCAGCAAATCGATGGTGCCGACCTTCATCATGCCGAGCGCGCCGCGCAGCAAGGCGGCATACTCGGGTGTCTCGGTATAGCGGTCATGCATCTGCGTCGCACGAAACGACTCCGCCGCTAGGTTGACCTCGGGTCCTA
>JAKFFO010000199.1:0-28061 GCA_036675035.1 Oxalobacteraceae bacterium | reverse complement strand
TTACCGGCCCTTTGCCCTGGCGCAATGCCAGATCGATCATTGCAGTCACCGCAAAACGGCCTTTTGTAGTCAGGCGCATAGTCGTTCAACTCCCAAGCCAAACTCATTCGAACAGGACACAATCGTCACTTCCGCAAGCTTTGCGCAAGTATAACAAACCCGAGTAATTTTGTCAGGTATTGCCGTCCTGCTTCCTTAAAAGCCGCATTGGTCCAAACAGACTTTGCATCGACGCGCTGTTGATAAAAGACAGGTTATACGGATGCTCCGAAACCGCTTTCGGAAAGCGCGCATTATTGATCCGGCACGATGAAGTCTCTATTTCATCGTGCCCATTTTTCACCCTCTCCCTCTGGGAGAGGGTCGGGGTGAGGGGATGCGGCTCCATACTTATTCGTGCCGCATCAATAGCCGGCAGTTCACTGAGCAGGCCGGCGACCTTGCCCCACAAGACCAGCGTTGGCGGCGACCTCCGTTCCCGCTCGGCATGTTCCACCAGCGCACTGAGCACGGTTTGCAAGAACGGTTGCCAGGCTTTTGCATCCTTCAGCGGAGGCACTTCGGGGCGGAACACCAATGAGGCGTTCAACAGCAAAAACCCATGAATGGTCAAATTTGACTGCAATTCTTCGAGGGTCTGGATAAACAGGGACTCATTTTCTCGCACCATCGCCGCGACGCCGGCAACCGCGTCACCCGACGTCTGCCCCGCTGTTAACTGCCCGTCCGCAACCAGCAGCATTTTCATGAAATTGCGCAAGGATGTCGCGCGATTCACCGGTTTTGAAAATCCTTTTTCCGACCATAGCGAATGGACCGCACCATCCATGAAGCAAACGCCGGTTGCGCTTTCAGGGCGCGGATAAGGGCCTTCTCCGACCAGTACGTATTTGACTTGTCCGATCGGCTGGGCGAACGCGGCAAACAACCTTCCGCCGGTAGGCAGATAATCCTCGGCGGCGAGCGCTTCAAGATAACCGGGAGTCGCCCGTGCGATCGCTTTCAGTCCGTCCCACAACGCCGGCCGCCAGGATGGCGCGGCCAGTGACAGTTGATCGACGATCGACTCCGGAATGATTTCAGTTGCCGCAGGCAAGGATGATGTACTCAAGAACACCTACCTTTTCACCGGATCATTTACCCAGCATCGGCACGACATTGTCGGTACCGGGTGCGCCAAACAGCTGTTCCTTCAAAATCCGCAACTGATCCCGTACCTGTGCCGCCTTCTCGAACTCCAGGTTCTTCGCATGATCGACCATCAGTTTTTCAAGGCGCTTGATTTCCTTGCTGACCTGTTTTTCACTCATCGATTCATATTTCGCGGTTTCCTGTGCTACCTGCAGTTCGAGGCGCGCTTCCTGCGGATTGTAGACACCGTCGATCAGCTCCCGGATCTGTTTCTTGATACCCGTCGGCGTAATGTTGTTCGCGGTATTGAATGCAATCTGCTTGTTGCGCCGACGCTCGGTTTCGTCGATCGCACGGCGCATCGAATCGGTTATCTTGTCTCCATAAAGAATCGCGGTACCGTTCAGGTTTCGCGCCGCACGGCCGATCGTCTGGATCAGACTGCGTTCGGAACGTAGAAAACCTTCCTTGTCCGCATCAAGAATCGCGACCAGCGATACTTCCGGGATATCCAGGCCTTCGCGTAGCAAATTGATGCCGACCAGAACATCGAAGGTTCCCAGGCGCAGATCGCGGATAATTTCGACCCGCTCGACAGTATCGATATCACTATGCAAATAGCGTACCTTGATGCCGTTGTCGCTCAAAAATTCTGTCAACTGCTCGGACATGCGCTTGGTCAGCGTCGTGACCAGCACCCGCTCATTCTTCTTCACGCGATCGGTGATTTCCGACATCAGGTCGTCGACCTGGGTACTGGCCGGACGTACGCTGATCGCCGGGTCGATCAACCCGGTCGGCCGCACCACCTGCTCGACCACCTGGCCCGCATGCTTGCTTTCATAGTCGGCCGGGGTTGCCGACACAAACACGGTTTGCCGCATCTTTCCTTCGAATTCATCGAAGCGCAGTGGACGGTTATCCAGTGCGGACGGCAACCGGAAGCCGTAATCAACCAGATTGGTTTTGCGTGCACGGTCGCCGTTGTACATGCCATTGAGCTGCCCAAGCAAAACATGCGACTCGTCGAGAAACATCAATGCGTCCTGCGGCAGGTAATCCACCAGCGTCGGCGGCGGCTCGCCCGGCTTGGCGCCACTCAAATGGCGGGAGTAATTTTCGATACCTTTGGTAAAACCGATTTCCTGCATCATCTCCAGGTCGAAGCGTGTGCGCTGCTCGATGCGCTGCTCTTCGATCAATTTATTTTCCTTGCGAAACCATTCGAGTCGCTCACGCAATTCTTCCTTGATCGATTCGATCGCGCGCAACACGGTGGCACGGGGTGTCACGTAATGCGACCCGGGATAAACCGTGAAACGCGGAATTTTTTGCCGTACCCGTCCGGTCAGCGGATCGAACAGTTGGAGACTTTCAATTTCGTCATCGAACATTTCAACACGCACCGCCAGTTCCGCATGTTCGGCCGGGAAAATATCGACCGTATCGCCGCGCACGCGAAAGGTGCCGCGCCCAAAGTCGATTTCATTGCGTGTGTACTGCATCTGTATCAGACGGGCAATCAGGTCGCGCTGGCTCAACTTGTCCTTTGCACGCAGCGTCAGGATCATTTGATGGTATTCGTTGGGATTACCGATACCGTAAATTGCCGAAACCGTCGCAACGATCACCACGTCGCGGCGCTCCATCAACGATTTGGTGCAGGACAATCGCATTTGCTCGATATGCTCATTGATCGACGAATCCTTTTCAATGAACAGATCGCGCTGCGGCACGTAGGCTTCCGGCTGATAGTAGTCGTAATAACTGACGAAATACTCGACTGCATTGTGCGGAAAAAACTCGCGAAATTCACTGTATAGCTGCGCAGCAAGCGTCTTGTTCGGCGCAAAAACAACCGCCGGACGTCCCATGCGCGCGATGACATTCGCCATTGTGTAAGTTTTGCCGGAACCGGTAACACCCAGCAATGTTTGGTAGGACAAACCGTCCTCTATTCCTTCCACCAGTTTCCCGATCGCTTCCGGCTGATCGCCGGCGGGCGGAAAAGGTTGATAGAGCCGGTACGGTGAATTGGGAAATGTAACGATTTTCGACTCGTCAATCGAGCTTGAAACTTCGGATAATTCAGGCATTTGGATTTGACCTTTGGTAAAATACCTCGTTGCATTCAAGCGCCGCCTGTTTTGTAGCGGCACTGCCCACAACCCGGCTGCAAAGCGAGTTTTTGCAGCTAATTTTTGATGTTATCACGATGAACGCACCCCTTCCCGCTCCGCTTTTCGCCGCCATTGAAATGGCTCCCCGCGACCCTATTCTCGGGATCACCGATGCATATAATGCCGACAAAAACCCCAACAAGATCAATCTCGGTGTTGGCGTTTATTACGATGACAACGGCAAGGTGCCGTTGTTGGAGTGCGTGCGCAAGGCGGAAGCGGTGTTGATGGAAAAACTGGCGCCTCGTACCTACTTGCCGATCGACGGACTGGCGGCTTACGACAAAGCAGTACAAGACCTGGTATTTGGGGCCGACAGCGCGGTAGTTCAAGAGAAGCGGGCGATCACCGTGCAAGCGATCGGCGGAACCGGCGCACTCAAACTCGGCGCGGATTTCTTGCAGCGCTTTGCCCCGAATTCGCAAGTCTGGATCAGCGACCCGAGCTGGGAAAATCACCGTGCCCTGTTCGAGTCAGCGGGATTTGTCGTCAATAATTACCCTTACTATGACCCGGCCACACGCGGCGTGAATTTTGCCGGCATGCTGCAAGCCCTGAAAACAATGCCGGGCGGATCCATCGTATTGTTGCATGCGTGCTGCCACAACCCGACCGGCGCCGACCTGACCGATGCCCAATGGGCAGAAGTCATTCAAGTCGTTACCCAGCGCGGCCTGATTCCTTTCCTCGATATGGCGTATCAGGGCTTTGGCGATGGTATCGATGCGGACGGCAAAGTCGTGCGCCTGTTTGCGCAAGCCGGCGGGCCGGTATTTGTATCGAATTCATTCTCGAAATCGTTCTCGCTGTACGGCGAACGCGTCGGTGCACTGAGCATCGTTGCCGTCAATGCAGACGAAGCCGCACGCGTACTTTCCCAGCTGAAGCGCGTCATCCGCACCAACTATTCCAACCCGCCGACACATGGCGGCCAAGTCGTCGCCATGGCTTTGGCCACGCCGGATCTACGGAAACTGTGGGAAGAAGAACTGGCCGGCATGCGGTTGCGCATTCGTGAAATGCGGCAGTTGCTGGTCCAGAAACTGAAAGAGAAAGCACCGGGACACGATTTCGATTTCGTAATCAAGCAACGCGGAATGTTTTCCTACTCCGGCCTGACCAAACCCCAGGTAGAGCGACTGCGCAATGAATTCTCCATTTACGCGGTGGACACCGGTCGTATTTGTGTCGCCGCATTGAATTCGCGGAATATCGACAATGTAGTGGACGCGATTGCGAAAGTACTTTGATTAGAAGGAACGCAAATTACCGACAAAAATATTGCGTCGAAACCATTCCAGTTCGTCGGTAAGGTTTTGACAATCGGAGCAACATACGTCTATAATGCTGCTTCTTCTTTTCCCTGATAGCTCAGTCGGTAGAGCGACGGACTGTTAATCCGCAGGTCCCTGGTTCGAGTCCAGGTCGGGGAGCCAGAATATTTAAAGGGGCTACGTGCAAGCGTAGCCCCTTTTTACTTTTTGACCGGCATTTCACAATCCTTATGTAGCTCGACGACATCGCCAACCTTGGACAATCGAGCAGGACGCAGAAGAGATCGCCAGCATAATCATCGCGCAAACTCTTCCGACGCACATCAAACTTGTAGTTGCAAAAATAGCGGAGCATGCTGGAATGTACGCTGGCGACCTTTGATTCGCTGTTCCATGGCAAGACACCAACATTCTGTTTTTCAAACACGCTACAACTTTTCTGACTTTTATTTCGTTATTCCAAGGTCTTTCACTGGCAAGCGGCTGCCATGGAGGCTGATACATTTTGTAACGCTCTTTACCGAGCCTCTATATTTATTAGCGTGGCTTAAGTATTTAATAGAGGCATCACTTTTGGAGGATGAAGATGAAAAAATATCTCGCTATTGCATCAGCCTTTATTGCGGCTGCTTCTTTGATGCTGGTTGCAACTCCCGCCGCCGCACGCGTCAATGTGGATGTAATGATCGGCATTCCTGGCGTCTACGTGCAACCGGCTCCCGTCTACGTGCATCCGCAACCTGTTTATGTTCAGCCCAGGCCGGTATACGTCCAACCCTATCCAACCTATGTACGCCCGTATCCGGTCTTTGTGGACGGTCGACGCGCACACCGGGGGCACCGTCATCATGGACATCGCGGACATCATCGCGGTCACGGACGGCACCATCACTGATTCGGATGGTTTAAAAAATTCAAGATTTGCGGAAATTCGACCTGACGCGAGGGAATTGCGGGGTCTTGGTTCAGTACTACACCGCATCCAGCCTGATATCGGCGCATCTCGGTTTGAGTGGGCCGATATTCATTTGAAGAAATGGAAAGCATGTACTTGTCACGATGAATACCCGACGTATTGACTGCATCGGGTATCCGTAAAAGTACAGATTAAATGAATGGAGTGATGCCGAGATAGATCAGGCCGATACTGACTGCTGCCGAAGCCAGAAGGCAGGCCACAGCCTGTAGCTTGCTCACATTAAAACGCAAGGCTTTTTGTTCTGTACGAAATTTTGCGCTTTGCTGTATCGGCTTTGACATGATGGCCTCGTTGAAGGAGAACAAGAAATTGTTCTAAATCATTATAGAAGTACGTTACCCATCGTCAATGGTTTGGAAAGATTCTTACAAAATATTTTTTGCGTGCGATAAAAAAATACGACATTCTTCCGCCGTTTCTTCCCATCAAAACTTAGTTGTTAATCGAACGACAATTAAGCGCAATAAAATCCGTGCTGTTTTTATCCGCTTGCCGTTTAACCGGGAAAGTAACTTTTCTTGATTTTCAGCAAAACTATCCTGCTCTTCACGTTTAATATCAAATCACACATGTCGCAGGTGTCGTTTTTGAAAAACCGGTTATGGGGGAAAAAATGGATATCGAAAAGCTTTGGTATGAATATACGCCCTACCTTTATGCGATAGCAGGAGTCATGTCCATTCTCCACATCGGTTCTGTAATTGGAATAAGCTTTGGACTGGCGCTTGTTGCGGTAGCCGTGCTGATCCTTCGGGCACGTTACCACCACCGCAAATCGCAAGCCGATAAAAACGAACACCAATTGAGAAGCGCGCTAACCTCCGATTGAGATCGGCAGCACGCAGGCCGCGTATTCAGAAGCAAGTGATACGCGCATTTGCGAAATCGGGAAGCGGCCTATCCGGTAATTCCCCATGCGGTCTTCAGTTTGCGGACCAAGCTCGTGATTGCTGAAAAATCTTCGGACATGGACAAGATGTATCAGTCAACATTGCGGCAAGCCTCGACGATATCGATCTGCCGAACGTAGTACGACCGGCGACAACAGGAAAACCAAATCGTTTCTTCGCCCCCTGCTACCTATCCTCCCGAACGCCTGTCTCGATACCTTAAAAGCATTGCATGAGCAACGGTCGAGGCGGGTATTTCGGTTATTCAGGTTTCGAAGATGATTACGCCACGGGCATTGCGTCCCTCGGCCAGATCGGCAAATGCTTGTGGCGCTTCGTCAATGCTGTAGGTGCGTGTAATCAGTTCGTCGAGCTTCAATCGCTTGGCACGATAAAGACCGATCAGACGAGGGAAATCTTCGCGTGGCCGCGCCGAACCGAAGTAACTGCCGGTGATGGTTTTTTCATCGAAGGTCAAGCTTGCGGTTCGGATCGAAGTCATGTCCTTCGCATTGGCGACACCGACCACTACCGCCTTCCCACCTTTGCGTAATACACCGTACGCCTGCGCTGCGATCTCTCCCATTCCGACGCATTCGAAAGCGTAATCCGCACCGCCGGTAAGCTTGCGCACCGCCTTCACCAAGTCTTCTTCGGCAGTCGCATTGATGGTGTGAGTAGCGCCAAATTGCCGCGCCATTTCCAGCTTTGCGTCCGATGTATCGACTGCCACGATCATTGCAGCGCCCGAAATCGAACAACCCTGGATTGCATTCAGCCCGACTCCGCCGCAACCGAATACGACGGCCACCGATCCGGCGTCTACCTTGGCGGTATTGACCACAGCGCCAACCCCGGTCATCACGCCGCAGCCGATCAGCGCAGCTTTGTCGAGCGGTACATCCTTCGCGATCTTGACCACGTTATCGGTATGCAAAGTGGCATATTCAGCCATCACGCCGCAACCAGAAAAAATATTAAGCGGATTACCCGCCAGGTCGCGGGTACGCACAGTGCCATCCGGCAGCGAGATCGCCGCCTTGGCTGCCTGATCACACAGTTGGGGACGGCCGGTCTGGCAGTAACGGCATTTGCCGCACATGCTGACGAACGAGCTGAGCACGTGATCCCCGACTGCATATTCGGTGACACCCTGACCTACCGCCACGATCACGCCGGCGCCCTCATGGCCGAGCACGACCGGCGGTGGAAACCGGATCGTTCCGTTGGTTGCGGAAAGATCGCTGTGGCATACGCCGCATGCGGCGAGCTTGATCATGACCTCGCCTTGTCGCGGCATTTCCACTTCGATTTCCTCAACGACCACCGGCTTGCCGATTTCACGGCAGACCACTGCCTTGGCGCGCTGATATTTGACTTCAGATTTGACGTCAGCCATGGTGCTTTCCCTTTTGTTTCGATTTATTGAATATGGTACAGATCAAACCGTTCAAACAGTCTTGGCTGGCTTGAACTGCATGGATTTGTATTCAAGGAATTCTTCCAGTCCGTAAGGACCCATTTCGCGGCCATTGCCTGACTGCTTGTAACCGCCGAAAGGGGCAAAAAGATTGAAGGTACCGCCATTGATATCGACCTGTCCGGTACGCAGACGCCGCGCAACCGCCTGGGCGCGCTCGTCGCTGCCGGCCCACACCGCACCGGCAAGGCCATATGCGGTACCGTTGGCGATACGGACCGCGTCGGCTTCATCCCGATAGGTTATTATCGATAACACGGGCCCGAACACCTCTTCCTGGTCGAGCGTGCTGCCGGGCGCTACCCGGCCCAGCACGGTCGGCTTCACGAAATAACCTGTATCAAGTCCTTCGGGTGTCTCCGGACCGCCGCAGAGCAATTCGGCGCCCTCTTCGATACCCTTGCGAATGAATCCGCGTACCCGATCACGCTGTGCTTCGGACACAAGCGGGCCGAGCTTTGCGGTCCCGCCGAATGGATCCCCGATAGTAAAGGATTGTGCGGCTTCGGCAGCGATCGCAGCCGCCTCCTTGTATTTCGATTCCGGCACCAGCATGCGCGTGTGCGCAGAACAGGTTTGGCCGCTATTCAGAAAACACGCATTGACGGTTCCTTTGACTGCCGCCGCGAGATCGGCGTCGTCCAGAATTACCGACGCGGATTTGCCCCCCAGTTCGAGGGCGACTCGTTTGATGGTGGCGGCAGCCACTTCCGAAATGCGGCGACCGGCACGGGTCGAACCAGTGAAGGAAATCATGTCCACCTCCGGGTGGCGCACCAATGCCTCGCCAATGACGGGGCCGAAGCCGGTAACCAGATTGAATACACCGGGCGGCAGACCGGCAGCTTCGATCGCATCTGCGAGAACGAATGCATTGAGCGGGGCAACTTCGGAAGGCTTCAGTACCACCGTGCAACCGGCGGCGAGAGCGGCGGCTACCTTGGCTGCGATTTGATGCAGCGGGTAATTCCACGGAGTGATGCAGACCACGACGCCTACCGGCTCGCGCACAACGCGCGAATTGCCGGTCGTCTCTTCCCATTGAAACTCTTTGGCCAGTTTGGCGTAATAACCAAAGTTTGCAATGGGTGAACCGACCTGGATAATCGAGGACAACTTGAGCGGCATCCCGACTTCACCGGCAATGATCCTGGCCAATTCTTCGCTCCGGGTCTTCAATCCATCCTGAATTTTTTTAAGATAATCTCCGCGTTCCGCCGCTGGTGTATTGCTCCACGCGTCAAATGCCGCTCTGGCAGCGGCAACCGCCGATTCCGCATCCTGTTCATTGCCTTCCGGAATACGGCCCATCACTTGTTCAGTTGATGCATTGATTACATCAATGGTTTTCGTGCTTGAAGGCGCGGCCCAGCGGCCATTGATATAAAAACTGTCGCGGTTATACATGTGGACTCTCTAGATTTCGTTAATCGGATAGCCAGCTTGATAATGAAAGCAAATCAATCCTGCCGGAATCACCATCGCTAAAGCTAAGGTTATTTTTGGTCAGTGCGATCAGTAAGCGGAGGCCGCGAGCGGTGACAGCGCCGCAGGTCGCTTTACGTTTTTAACATGTAATTGTACCCTTTGACACCTTCGGCATGGTGCGATTGCCAACTTTTTCAATCGGTTTTACGACCTGCCGGCGTACCGATTTTGCAATGGTGAAAGCATGACGACACAGGCTGACGGATCAGAATGATCGAGATCGCCGGGGTGATCGCGAGCGCCTTTGACTGCAGCCCTTGTCCGGCCCGAAAGAGCATTGCAGAAAATTTGGAACAACCGTGGACTACGGGATAGGCACGTTGCAGCGATTACGCTGATCAGATTCCCGCGCGATGCAGCATGCTTTGGGGCGCGTCGTTATGTTGCTCGAAAAAGCGCTGCAACGCTTTGGCGGTCAATGGCCGGCTAAAGTAATATCCCTGGATCTCATCGCATCCATGATCGCGCAGGAAGTCGAGCTGATCTTCCGTCTCGACTCCTTCGGCGATGACATTGAGTTTCAGAGCATGTGCCATCGCAATGATCGCGTGCGTAATCGCCGCGTCGTTGGGTTCATCCGGAATGTCCCGGATGAACGAACGGTCAATTTTGACGCTGTCCAGCGGAAATCGTTTGAGGTTTGCGAGCGACGAATAGCCGGTTCCAAAATCGTCCATCGCGATCCGTACACCCATCGCTTTCAATTCGTTCAGTATGCGGATGGCCTTGCCGGTGTTGTTCATCACCATGCTTTCCGTAATTTCCAGTTCCAGCATGTCGGGTGAAATATCGTTCTGGCGCAAAGCTACTGCGATGTCGGATAACAAATCGTCATGAGCGAATTGGCGCGCCGACAAATTGACGGCCACGCGAATCAGCGGCAAACCATCGTCCTGCCAACTGCGCATCTGGCGGCAGGCCGAGTGCAAGACCCACTGGCCAATCGCGACAATCTGGCCGGTATCCTCGGCCAGCGAAATGAACTTCAATGGAGACAGAAGGCCCTTTTCCGGATGCTGCCAGCGCACCAATGCTTCCACGCCGATGATTTCGCCGGTTTCGATGTTTACCTTGGGCTGGTACTGCAACACGAATTCGTCTTGTTCAATCGCGCGTCGCAGCTCGGACTCAAGCAACATTCGTTCAAGCGAGCCGGCACCCATCTGGGCTGAATAAAAACGATGATTATTTCTGCCGTGCTCCTTGGCCCGGTACATGGCAATGTCCGCGTTCTTGATGAGCGTTTGCGCATCGTCGCCATCGGCGGGATAGCTGCTGATTCCAATGCTGACGGTCTGGTGAAAGTCACGCCCGTCGATGCACATCGGAATCGCCAGTCGTTCGATCAATTTTTTCGCGACATTCACAAGCGCAGCAGGCTCCTTGAAGTTTTCGATCAGTACCACGAACTCGTCGCCACCCAATCGAGCCACGGTATCGACATCACGTACCGATGAGCGAATTCGCTTTGCCACCTCCTTGAGCATGCTGTCGCCGGATTCGTGTCCAAGCGTATCGTTGATATTCTTGAATCTATCCAGATCCATGAATAGTATTCCGATTTGATAGCCGTTCCGATTACCCCGCTCCAACGCCTGCGTCAGGGCTTGGGAAAACGTCGAACGATTCGGCAATCCGGTCAGTTCGTCAAAATGCGCGAGATAGCGAATACGCTCGTCCGACTTCCAGCTGTCGATCGCTAGCCCGGCAAGGTCAGTCGCGACCTGGTTCAGACGCAGCTCAAGCTCGGTCGGTTGTCCGGGCATACGATGATAGATTGCGAACACCCCGATAACCTGGCCCATTCGACCGAGAATAGGCCACGAAAAGCATGCCTGCAAACCGTGCGCCATTGCCTGCTCGCGACAATTGTTCCATAGCGGATCCGTCGCAATATCGGTCGAAATCACCGCTGCCTTCGAGTGCACTACTGCTCCGCCGGCGCATGAACCGGCGCCGATCGATCGACCGAACATGCCACTTGAATAGTCCAGCGGAAGCGAGCCGGCCGCGCCCAGTTCAAATTGGGTTCCCGCGTCGTTCAGGATCACGGTCGAGCAAAGTGCATCCGGAACCTGCTCTTCGATCAGGCGATTGATGGCACCCAGGGTCTCCTCCAGATCGCCCCCGGCCGTAATCATTCGTAAAATCCGATTCTGGCCGCTAATCAGATCTTCGCTCCGCTTGCGCTCGGAGACATCACGAATGCAGGCGATAAACTGGCGTTCTTCCTTGAGCTGCACATCACTGAACGACAGTTCGACCGGGAATTCGTGTCCGTCGCGATGCAGCCCGCCTGCCATGCTAGCCCGCCAGTTCACATGTCGCTCGTACGTCTCGATATATCGCCGCATGCCCTCCTTATGGCGTGCGCGAAGACGTTCGGGCTGCAATATGTCAAGGCTCTTGCCGATCAAGTCGTTCGGTTGATGCCCGAAAACGCTATAGACGGCCGGATTGGCATATTGAATTATCGAGTCGGCATCCAGCGAGAGAATGGCATCAGTGCTTGTTTCCCATAGCGTCCTAAATCGCATCTCGCTGGTTTGCAACGCCGATGCCCGTTTCAGATTTACCAAGCCAAATGAAATATCGGCTGCCATTTCCTCAAGAAGAACCAGCAGTTGCGGATCAAAATAGTTCTTTTCTGGCGCATATAAACATAGGGCGCCAATCACTTGATCATCGATGGTTATCGGAAAAAAAGCACCTGATTTAAACTCGTAACGCGCCGCAACGTCTTTCCACGGATCGGTTCGAGGGTCGACTGAATAGTCGTTGCAAACATATTTTTTGTTTTCCCGAATAACCGTACCGACCGGCCCCCGCCCTTCCGGCTGACTGGCATCGACAGTAGCCAATGCGCTCTGACCGAGAAAGGCTCGTTGCGGTCCGCTCGACGCAGCAGCATGAATTTTCGACGTATCCGGATTCACCAACGCGATCCACGCAAGATTGAAACTGCAGCATTCCACGACGATCCTGCATATCGCTTCAAACAGGGCCTCGGGATTCTGGCTGACGATAATCGCCTGGTTGCACTGACTGCGCGCTGAATACATATTTGCCAGCCGGAATAATGAACGTTCGGCCACTTTCCGCTCTGTTATGTCGCGCATGATCATGCTGATTTTTCGGGCGCCGGCATTATCGGTAAACAGCACCGACGAAAACTCGACTTCGATTATTCGGGCATCCTTGCGGATCAGCGCCACCTCGCCATTTGCCAGTCCGTCGTTGTTACGGTTTTCCAGGAACTGCACCAAGCGAGGATCGTGGACATCGAACAACGCGTCGCAGTTCTTGGACCGGAGTTCGTCCACCGTATAGCCGGTTATCTTGCATGCAGCCGGATTAGCGGCCAGAATGGCGCCCTCCGAGGTGGCAAGAAGAATTCCGTCCAGCGTATTATTGAAAATCGAACGGTAGCGCTCCTCGCTTTGCTCAAGAATCTGCTTGGTATGCTTGCGCTCGCTGATATCGATGAGCGTCGCCAGCAAACGAAGCGCACGTCCCTTCGCGTCACGATGGATTACTTTGCCGCGCGCCGCTACCCATTTCCAAGCCCCGGAAATCGTCTGGACGCGAAATTCTGCATTATTGAAATCGGTATCTCGCCTCAGGCAATCCACGATCCTTGCCGTCAAATCCGCTCTATCGTCGGAGTGGATTAATGACTTGAGGGTTCTGGCGAGGACATGGGTTGGCTGGGCCGGTCCGCCTAACAGAACCGACCACTTTTCATTCAAGTGAATCGTATCGTCTGGAAGATCCCACACCAGAATGACGAGGCCGATGGAGTCGGTCACCAATCCATACAATGAATCCGGGTCGATCTCTGAAAACTCGTATTGCTTGCTGCTGTGGGAATTCATAAAGACAGACCGTTGACTTGATGTTGAACGATTACCCCGGATTCGGCCTTTTAGCGAATCCAGACAATGCTCCAAACATTGCATTTCGTCAAGTTTGGCCTTTGATAAATGCTGCTTGCACCACTTTCGCCTGGGTCACTTTATACCCCGCCGGAACAGGCGCTTTTTTGTATCCGCGCATGGCTAGCGTCGGGTCGACGGGTGGCGGTGCATCGATAACGTTCCAGTTGCAATGAATATCTCCCTCAGCAAAAAAACGAAACTACCGATCAATGCCAGCATCGCCGTAACAAAGAACATTGCGATCATCGTCGCAAGTGCCAGACCGAGTGCGTCGCCGACAAACAGCGCGGCGATCACCACGCAAATCAGCAAGGCACAGGTCGTGCTCAGAGTAATTGCACCATTGATCAGGTGGGCTCTGCGGTAAAGAACTTCGATTTCAAGCACGCATGCCGCGCGTTTCGAATCAACGGCGGTTTCGATGAGATCTTCCAGGATGCGCAAGCGGTCTATTATCCGGGCCAGTCTATTGGTCAGCACCAGCAAGTTGGTGCCTACACCTGCTACCAGAAAAACCGGCGCGATCGCCAGCTGGATGGTATTTCCTATGTCGCCGAGATGAATTTCCATGGTGTTCTTATGCCGATTATTATTGATGTCATTTGAACAATTGCTATGCCGATGCACATTACCTGTTTGTAACGAGTAGTCTACCAGTTGCTTTTGCTGCACCGACGCGGAATGCCGCATTCGCAGTTACTCATGGGTCCGGCGCGACCCCGGCAATGCGGCGGTACTTGCGGGGTCGCCGTCATTGCACTCGCATGATCTTCCATTTTTGCCCGCTCGCAATTATGCCGCGAACGGATTGAACAACTGATAAGATGCGAAAAACGCGGCGAACGTATAATTGCCATTTCGCAGCGCGTGTAACTTTTGGCTGCGCGAGGCGTCGATTGGTGATCTGCACGATGCTGCTTGATGCGGATTGCCATATGGCGTCACTAGTTAAATCCGGCGGTGTATTTTTTCATTGCACCTACCTTTTCCATTCATCGATTAGCCGACCATGATCCGAATTGTTATTGCCGACGACCATACCATCATGCGCGAAGGATTGAAACGGATTCTGGAAGGATCCGAAGAGATCGAAGTCGTCGGTGAAGCCGTCGATGGCTTCGAAGCATTGGCCCATGTGCGCAAGGGCGGTTTCGATCTTTTGATGCTCGATCTGTCGATGCCGGGCCGTAGCGGTGTAGAGCTGATTCGCCAGATCAAGGATGAGGTTCCCAAGTTGCCCATTCTCGTATTAACAATGCATGAAGAAGAGCAATACGCAGTGCGCGCCATACGTGCCGGCGCGCGCGGTTATCTGACCAAGGAAAGTGCCGGAACCCAGCTGGTCAGTGCAATAAAAAAAGTTGCGTCCGGGCGTCCATACATCAGCTTGGAGGTGGCCGAACAACTGGCAATGGATGCAATGACGACCAATGAAGATCTGCCTCACAAACAGCTCTCCGACCGGGAATTTGAAGTTTTCAGCCTGCTGGTGAATGGGAAATCAATCACCGAAATCGCGGAATTGCTGCATGTAAGCGTTAAGACAATCAGTACCCACAAGACACGGATTCTGCATAAAATGGGCATGCCGTCGCTTGCCGATCTGGTTCAATATGCAGTCGCTCACCGTCTTCTTACGCCGTATAAAAGATAACCGGAGTAACGGGCTTTTCCCAGCCGGCGACTTTGCATTCCATCGTTACAAATTACGTTGTTTCCTCTATTCATTTCTCCCATGAAAAACTGTAGGAATATGCCTACAGCCGTCGTCCATCTTCCTACAGTTTTATTCAGCCGCTACCGATAGCAAATAACCAATCCGGTTGCGATACTACCCTCCTGTAACTCAAGCGTGACGTACATCAACTCTCCGTTTGCAGTGATAGTCGAATTCTCAATACCTGAACTACTGATGCCGATGTAAATGGTTCAGGTGCGGATCGAACGGTTCAAGCAAGAAAACATACGGCAGTTATTAAAAGAAAACGGCAGGATCCTGCCGCCGTCAATAACAACCTTGATACAAATTGGAATAGGAGATGGTTATGTTCTCTACGCAAACGTCTGAAACTCGTACCGAGTCTTCCACTTCGGCTTTGCATTCATCTTCTTCTGAAGCAGGATGGCAGCGACAGGGAAAACTGTGGTCAAACCTGAAGGAGTTATGCGATCTTTTGCGCATCCCGGCAGTGACTTCGGTAACGGACGAGGAATTTCTCTTTCAGCACGTGCAATTCAAGACGGGGCAACGCATTCACACGATTGGCCAACCGTTCGACACGCTGTATATCGTCCATTCTGGATTCCTTAAAACGGTATTGATCGACGAATTCGGAAACGAGCAAGTCTTGAGCTTTCCGATGAAAGGCGATCTGTTCGGTGTCGACGGCATCCATACAAAACGTTATGCCTCGGAAGCCGTTGCTCTGTCGAATTGCGACCTGATTCTGCTCCCGTTCAAGAAGTTTACCGCGCTCGGCCGCGCCCATGTCGAGCTTGAGCATGCGATGTACAGCGTCATGAGCCGCGAACTGGTTCGCGAGCAGGCAATGGTAAGCATGCTCGGCGCCCTTAGCGCCGAAGCACGGGTGGCGCGGTTCCTGGTATCGCTTTCGGAACGTTTTTCGGAAATGGGATATTCCAGCAAGCTGTTCAATTTGCGCATGACGCGCCATGAAATCGGCAGCTATCTCGGCCTGACGCTTGAGACGGTAAGCAGAACGCTATCTGCATTCAACGAAATCGGTTTTATTTCCGTGGATCAGCGTTCAATCGCGATCAAGGATGTCGATGCGCTGAAAACATTGCGCCGGCTTCCTCCATCGAGCTCCCGAGCCAAACAAGGTGCCGCGAAAAAAGCCAAGCTGGCGGCCGCAGCGAATTCTAAGCCGGAACCTTGGGACGAACTGGCTACAGCATAAATCTTCCGCATTCGCCCATAGCCCGGCCTTGGCGCCCGGGCTATTTTTTTATCCGGCTTACATCCGCAACAAACCCATGGCCTGCTCGCGTATCAACGAACAGACCGTCAAAACATGTGCTGTCCGCCATTGATGGCGATATCGGCTCCCGTGACGAATGCGGCATCTTCCGATGCAAGATAAGCGACAAGCCCGGCTACTTCGGCCGGATCGCCGAGACGCCCCACTGGAATTTCCGGCAGTATTCTGGACTTTAAGGTCGCCGGTGGAATTCTCAGCATGCGACCGGTGCTTAAATAACCGGTGGATATGGTATTGACCGTGATTTTTTTGCGCGCGACTTCCAATGCGAGGGCTTTTGTAAATCCGTGAACGCCGGCCTTCGCCGCGCCAAAGTGACTTTTCTCAAACGCGCCCTTCTGTGATTCAACGCAGGCAATGTTAATGATACGGCCCCATTCCTGCGCAAGCATGCCGTCGATTATTTGCTTCGTCATATTGAACATGCTGTCCAGATCGGTTCGCCGCATCTTCTGCCAGTTTTCCGATGTCATTTTTTTCAGGCTCGCATCGCGCGTAATGCTGGCGTTATTCACCAGAATGTCGACCGATCCGACATCACGCAATACAGTTGCGACCCCTTGTTGACAGGATGCATAATCTGAAACGTCCAGCATGCAGGCCGCGAAGTCATATCCGGCTTCCTTCTGCGATGCGAGCCATAATTGCGCATTGTCGTTCTGAGGAGAATATGTCGTCACTACCTTGCAGCCGACTACGGCAAGGCGTTGGCATATCACTTCGCCCAATCCGCCCATGCCGCCGGTAACAAGCGCTACTTTCCTGGCGTCCATGCGTGAATCCCGATTCCTTTATCGATAGCCTGCAGTCCGGGTCTTAGCCGGCTCGCCGCCGCTTGAATCACAGAGCAAGCCTGCGGTGTGCATGCGCATTATGAGAACCTGAACAATAAAATCAGATGGCGATTTAGATCGAACAAAAAGCCAATTGGTTCGAACCTAATTCGGAGTGGCGGTTGCAACCTGTACGCGCCCTGTGTCCGGTGTTTGCCGATTGGCATGTAATGCATCCCGACAGCCGGCTTGATTTGTCGATCCCCGCAATGCGCGTGGCGAGTTGCTTCTCATCTTTCGCCGCTTCTCTGCGGCTGCCACTGAACCTGACCGACCTGTGGGTGTCTATATGAATAATTGGTAACATGCAATAAGCAAAAATCCGGAGCGAGGGGCGCAAAGCATGCCGGCTTGGAGGCTTTTAGAAAGCGGTAAATTATCCGCTTGCAGTGCTGGGTCGCGAGATCGGATAACGTCCCGGCATCCGGATTAAATTTCCACGCGATCCAAAGAGGCCGGCGTGCCTTGCCAGATTCGTTGCGCCTGACTCTTCGCGCGCTTTCATGGATGCTTGAACGATGCAACCAAAAACGCATATACGTTTCAATCCCGACGAGCCGAGTTCCGTCTCGGCACTGTTTTATGTCGAGCATGGCGTTGACGTGTACGGATGGTATACACATGCAGATGCGCAAGCAGGCGGCGCCCATTTTTCGGCGGCCTTTTTCATGCTCGAAAATTTTTACATGAATCGATCCAGCGCACTGTATCGCAGCCTTGAAGACGACGTTTATGGGCCGTGGACAAATGATTCTCCACCGATCGACACCGAACTTCGCTGCCCGCTTCCCGAGCCGGTACGGCATGAACTGGAAAGAATTCAATCCAACTTTGTTGATGAATGGCTTTTCTTCGAAAATGATCCGGCCGCGTCAAGCGAGCTGCTTTCCTACGAGAGCCACCGGTTTTTGATCCATCCGGTCAATATCAAATCCAGAAAACTTAATCGACTGGAGAAGAATAGTAAAAGCTGGGAACACAAAACTCCGGGTATCGATTCGAACGTCATGGATTTTGTGGAAAAAAACTGGCGGCTGAATGAAAAGGCATTCCAGCATTAGTGGTCGGTCCATCTTCAAATTTCGGGTTCGACCGCGTTGATCGGAGGAGAGTGCAAGGCGCAAAGCGCAGTCGGGGCGCCTCCCCCGACGAGCATTTGCAACGCTGCAATCGCCTTCGAGCAACCGGACCAACCGGAAT
The DNA here is from genome assembly GCA_036675035.1 of Oxalobacteraceae bacterium. Taxonomy (GTDB): domain Bacteria; phylum Pseudomonadota; class Gammaproteobacteria; order Burkholderiales; family Burkholderiaceae_D; genus MESE01. The sequence continues at coordinate 9,666 of JAKFFO010000199.1, read as the reverse complement.
ATTGAAGGTGGACGGATCACTAAACTGGTTTCGCGTTGACATCAGAATCCTTGCGTGTGGTTCGACGACGTCCGGCTTGCCGATTTTTCCGTCACGTGACGTAGTATTCGGTTGAACTTCATGCTCCGGTTAATCTTCGGGTCATCAGACTTGCCTTCAAGTCTCATTCATCTATGCCCAGTATGGAAAATCCACTAGAATTGACTGCAAACAAATTCCTGCGTCTGCTCGGAGCTGGACCAAACTCGCTACCGAATTTCAGGCTCCGGCGAGCGACATTAATCACATGCGACGTCAAGCATCAGGCCTATGCTAAAGAACCAGTACGAACGTAGAATATCCGAATCACTTGAGGCACTTGGTATTCCCAAGTCGCTGATCGAGCAAAAGAAATTACAGTTTTACGAAGAAGCCCGGGATCTGGCAGTCGCCGAAACCGACGCGCTGGGCAAGCAATATTTGCTTACTCCGGAAGCGACCCAGGCTTGGCATCGACTCAAACAGCAGGCCGCACAGGATGCGATTGTGGTGGAGATTGTTTCCGCGTTCCGAAGCATCGAGCGGCAGATTGATATCATTCAAACCAAGCTCGATCGCGGCATGCCGATCGAAACGATACTTACCTTAAGCGCGCCGCCCGGCTATAGCGAGCATCACACAGGCCGTGCCGTCGACATCAACACGCCGGGCTGTGCGGCTACAGAGGAACCGTTTGAAGATACGGACGCGTTCCGCTGGTTGCAAAAGCATGCGCATCGATTCGATTTCTATCTCTCTTACCCTCGCGGCAATACCTCCGGGTTTATCTACGAGCCGTGGCACTGGTGCTTTCAGAAAAATTCTTGCAAAACTTGACCGACGTTTGCCAATGTCGCCGCCAAAACTTCCACTCTTCGCTGAATTTATCCGGCATCAGCGTCGTTCCCGAACGATGTCGCGCTGCGGTCCCGTGCGATGAGCGTTGAGGATATCCAACGATAATCATCGAAATTGATAGCGGGTTCCGAATATGATGCTATATTTTTTATTGGCATCGACGTGAACAAGTGCATTTGAATCCGCCAAGCTGCAGGCTGCTCCGCCCGTGGCCAGCCGCTACAGGACTATTCGCATCTTTTTGAAATATTGATGTGCCGGGAAGAAGCGGCAGCACCTAATACAATTTGGCGTTGCCGTTCCGGATAACTTGAAGAAGCGCTTGCGCATCCAAAGATCCGCTTGAACGATCGATAGAAGGGCCTCAATGCAGGCAGACCACAGACCAACGGAATTGAACGCGGCTGAAGATCGGATAACAATGCCGGGCAATGTCCCGCAGCAGTCAGGCGCTTCGAGGCATTCGGTATCCATTGCGCACGAACTTGCGCCGCCCATCCATTCACCGCGCCGGATTCTGATCATCGATGACAACATCATCAATTGTCAGGTAGCGACACAAATACTGAAGGCCACGGGATGCGATGTCGACTCGTCGATCAGCAGCCTTCGCGCCCTCGATCTGCATCGGCAGCAGCCGTATGACTTGATATTGATGGATTGCCAGATGCCCGAGCTTGACGGCTATCAGGCGGCACAGCGGATTCGAGCAGACGAAGCCGCAAGCCGGCGTACCGTCATCATTGGATGGACGTCTACAAATGATTCCGGCGAACGGGCAAAATGCTTGAATACCGGGATGGATGATTTGATGATGAAACCAATCCGCGCCAGCGCAGCGAACGATATGGTTGGTCGCTGGTTGACGCAGCCGATGACTGCGCCTACTTCCGCCACCCGGATCGCCAAGACCGAAACGATGAGGGAAGCGGAAAGCGATCTGTTACGCACTCGACGATTATTCGGGCCACACTTTGCGGAACTGGCTACTCTTTATCTGACCGACACGCCATTGCGGATCGCTGCATTGCGTAAAGCAATGGAAAGGCGTGATGCCGTCACAATCGCGGCCGTTTCGCATATTTTAGGCGGCAGTTCCTGCTCGATAGGAGCAACACGTGTAGCGGATGCTTGTCGGAATCTTGAAAAATGCTGCAAGCTTTCCAAACTCGAAGCTTGCGAGGAACTTTTAAAAGAAATAGAGGCGGCATATCAGGAAATTTCGTCGACTTTAGAGCGATGTTGCGATCTGCAACACATTAATGCGGAGTGAAAGAATTTAATATATATTACGGAAATGTAAAATATTGTCGCGCAGCAACAAGAATTTCCTTGATACTCTAGCCAGTGCATCGAGCGTATTCGGAAAATCGTTTCGGTCGATTGCTGCACAGGGAACGATTATTCCTTGTTTGCAGCAATGAACATCCGGGAGCAGGAGTCAGTGATGGAAGATACCCTGGCAAGAGAAGAAACCCAAGTCGCCAAAAATGCGCTGGTAGTTGACGACGGCCTGGTCGAGCGTCTTCTTGGAAAAGCGATGCTGGAGAAGCTTGGGTTTACGGTATCGATGGCCGCCAGCAGCGAAGAAGCGCTGGATTGGATAGGCCACTATCCGGTTGACCTGGTCTTGTGTGATATTGCGATGCCGGGAATGAACGGCCTGGATCTGCTGGACGTCGCCCGCGCCAGACCGCGCGCGCCGCTCTTCATCATGTCGACCAACTATGACGACGCGGAGCATGCTTTGGCTTCGATGCGCCGCGGCGCCTACGGATACCTGATCAAGCCACTGCGTTTCGAACACCTTCGCCAGACCGTCAGCGAAGTCATGGCCAAGTATCGAAACGACCGCAATACCGCGCTGGAGGCCGAGAAACTGGCGCAGCAAGATCCGCTGACCAATCTGATTAACAAGGGCGAATTTTTGCGCCGCTTGTCCAATCGAACTCAAGTGGCCCGTACGGATGCCAGCGACGGCGCCCTGATGCTGGTCAAAATCAATGGTCTGAACCATATCAATCACAGCTATGGCCGGGTTGCCGGCAATAAGGTGCTGCAGTTCGCGGCGATAACCTTGTCAGGCCTGATCCGCCCCTGCGATGTGCTCGCCAGATTCGGCGGTGATCTGTTCGCGATCTACTTTGACGGCGTTTCCCAGGCGCAGGTGCATGAAAGAGCACAAGGAGTAATGGCCGATGTCGAAGCGGCCAAAATGGTTCTTGCAGGTGAGGCGTTCAGCTTGAACCTGATTGTCGGCGGTGCATGCACTCACCCCGGCATCGAAGTCGAGGAATTGCTTAATCATGCGGATTTTGCATTGCATCTGGCACGCGAACACAGCCGCAGTCGCATTCATGTGTATAGCGGCGCCGACGAAATCCACAAGCATGAACTGGCACATCAACTCAATACGCTGGCCTTGGTACGCGCCGCGCTGGACGACAGAAGCCGTATGTCGATGCATTATCAACCGATCATTGATCTGACCACCGGAAAAACCACACATTGTGAATCATTGCTCCGCCTGGTGGACGACGACGGGAAAGTCTGCAACACCGGGGAACTGGTGAAAACCTGCGAAGTTTTCGGACTGATTGGCCGCCTGGACCGCGCTGTGGTTGAAGTCTGCCTTCGAGACGTTTCCCGCCTTCCCGATGGTATGGGCATTGCAATCAATCTTTCGGGAAAATCGATCGGCGACCCGGAATTATTGCAGTTCATAGAAAATCGGATCGAGAGTTTGAAGCTGGACCCTTCGCGCATTATCTTTGAACTGACCGAAACAGCCGCCTTTTATAACCTCGGTGAGGTAAGGCATTTCGTACAGCGCATCAAAAGTCTCGGATGCCGGTTTGCACTGGACGATTTCGGGGTCGGTTTTTCGTCGTTCTACTATATCAAGGAACTGGATTTCGACTATCTGAAGCTGGATGGTTCGTTCATCGTCAATCTGACGAAAAACCCGCACGATCAGGTGTTCGTACGTGCCATGGTCGAAATTTCAAAGGTTTTCGGCCTGACCGTAATTGCAGAATGGGTCGAGGATTCGAGGACGGCCGATATGCTGCGCGATTTCGGTGTCGCAATGGGACAAGGCTATTTTTTCGGCAAGCCGCAGGCGCTGGTCCAGTGATGCCGGCCGGGTGGGCATATACAATCACGCAGGCGCCTTTTCACGTCAGCTGAAATTTCCGATCAACGGACGCTTGAGCTGTCTGATAATTTCGAGCAAACGCGGGCGCACTTCCTGCAGCAGAAATTCCGGTGACAGGTTAAACGCGGGTCCACCGCAGTTGATGCTTAGCGGCGCCCCGCCTTCGCTGGGCCGGAATGCGATGGCAATCGCATTGACATCCGGTTGCCAGTCACCGAATGAAGTGCAACAACCAAGCTCTTTGTGCTCGTCAATGGAGCGCAGTACTTTTTCTCGCAAGCTCGGCCATGCCACTTCGTCTATTTCGCGTACCCGTTCGAGAATCTCATCGCGCTCGCTGGCAGAAACTTCGGCAAGATATGCTCTTCCCATCGCAGTGGTAGCAATCGGAATACGCGCACCGACGTCGAGGCTCAGCGTCAATGCTGCCTGGCTGCGGCAGTTCTCGACATAGATCATGCTCAATCGATCTCGCATGCCAAGCGATACCATCGCATGCGAAAAATTTGCCAGTTCCAGCATCATCGGCCGCGCCAGCTGCCTGATATCGAGCTTGGACAGCATGGCGCTGCCCAGCGCCAGCGTCGCCGTGCCCAGCCGGTATTTGCCCAGATGTTCGTCGTATTGCAGATACCCGAGTTTGGTCAGCGTATAAGTCAGACGCGACACAGTGGACTTCGGCAGCTTGCTGCGCTCGGCCAGTTCCTGATTTCCGAGCAGCTTGTCGCCGGAACGAAAGCAGGCCAGCAACTCAAGGCCGCGCGCCAAGGCCGTAACGAAATGCCGGTCTTCCTTGATATTCGGTTTTGCCGGCACGGGAAAATCGTCGTTAATCTGTTCTAGCATGATTTTTATCTTTAGAAAAACGATTCAAGAATATGTGCGTCCGGAGGCACGGCGTTCGGCGGCTAGCTTCTGCAATTCCTTTTTGAGGATTTTCCCGGTCGCGGCTGCCGGCAAGTGTTCCAGGATGATGATTTCGGATGGAATCTTGTAAGGGGACAGTCCGTTCTTCAGGTAGGCCAATAGATCATCCAGGTCGATTGTCGCACTCGCCGACGATTCGATAAATGCGACGACCTCTTCATTGCCGGGCACGTCTCGACCGACCACTGCGGATTGTACGACACCAGGATACGTGTTCAACACCTGCTCGACTTCAATCGGGTAAACGTTGAATCCCGAGCGGATAATCAACTCCTTGCTGCGCCCGACAATGAAAACCGCGCCATCCGGCTCCATGCGCGCCAGATCGCCGGTTTTCAGCCACCCATCCGCAGTAACGACTTCAGCCGTCAACTCCGGAGCCCGGTAATAGCCTTTCATCACGTTCGGTCCCCGCACCCAGATTTCACCCACGCCGGCCGGATCTCGTTCCGCACCGTTCAAACGAACTTCTATGCCCGGTATCATCGCACCGACCGAACAATCGCTGCGCGGCGCATCGAGCCTGGTCTGGCAAATCGACGGAGAAGCTTCGGTCATGCCGTAGCCATTCTGCAGCACGATGCCAAACGTTTTTTCAAATCCCTGCTTGACCGGCGATGTCAGCGGCGCTCCTCCGGACTGGGCAATGCGCAGATGCGGCGCCCTCAGCAGTGGGCCGTTTTCGGCGCCCAGCTCAAGCAATTTTGCATACATTGCGGGCGCTCCGTGCAATACGGTGATGCGGTCTTCTGCCAGCGCATGCGCCAGCGCCCTGGCCTGAAACCTCGGCACCAGCTGCAACGCGGATCCGCTCATCAACGCGGCGACCAGCAATGCCGACAATCCGTACACATGCGAGAGCGGCAATACACCGTAGATGACATCGTCGGGTGTCAGCCGCCGCAGCTTGCGATTGTTATTCCCGATGAAAACCAGGTTCGCGTGCGTCAGCATCACCGCTTTTGGAGCTCCGGTCGTGCCGGAGGTATACACCATTGCCGCAACCCGTCTGGCCGGATCCTGCTCAACCGGCTCAACCGATGTTTGCGTGTTTAAAGCCCCAACCAATAGCTCGCCGATCCCTTGCCAGACCTGCGCCTCCGCGCCACGTGCCATGCCGTGCTCGCGAGCCGGCGGCGATGCGGCGCCAAAGTAAATTGCCAGCCGCGCACCCGAGTGCGACAGGAAGTTATCGATCTCGCGATCCGACAGCCGCGCATTGACGCTGGCGGACCAGGCACCAAGCCGGCTGACTGCCAGAATACAAACTGCCAGCGCAACCGAATTTTCCGCCACCAGCAAAACCCGATCGCCGGCGCGTACGCCAGCCGAACGCAGCCGGTCGGCCGCAGCATCAACCACACCGCTCAATTCGCCATAAGTTATAGTGTTATCGGTGTCGGTTAGCGCAATGTGGTCCGGATGGCTGGCGGCCCATGGCAAAAATACGTCGTGGATGTAACGGGGTAGTTCTACCGTCTTCGTGAATTGGTTCAAATGTCGTCTCCTCGAACGGCGACTGGTTCAATCATCCGGCAGTATTTGATTCCGGCAGCTACCAGGGCCAATAAAGTGCCAGTCGCGTCTGTTTGAAATATTTTTCAGAATTTTATTCTGCATTGCAGTACATTGCAAAACTTTCCTTTGATTGCTTAACTGTTGCATTTGATTAACTCTCTGCGGCTTGACAGATCGGCTCAATCCAAATACAGTTCCGTTTTAGACATCATAGTTCCGCATTGCAGAATTTTGTGATCAGCCGAGCGCTGCGATAGTCACCACACCACCGGGAGAATCCGATTGAGTACTAAAGCTAATCCTGAGCCCACTTCATCGGACCTGGTGGTAGGCGTTATCGGATGCGGCGTAATGGGTCGCGGAATTGCACAGATTGCCACGCTGGCCGGTGCTCAGGTAAGGTTGAGCGATAGCCGCGACGGCGCATCTGCAGAAGCGCGCAACGCATTGATCGCCACATTCGGCATGCTGGCTCAGAAAGGCAAGCTCGATTCGACGAGCGCCGACGCGGCAGGCCAGCAACTGCAAGCATGCAACGATCTGAATGATCTCGCCGGCTGTCATGTCATCGTCGAGGCAATCGTCGAAGATCTGAATGCCAAAAAGAGCCTGTTTGCTGCGCTGGAACAAATCGTCGGCCCCAACACGATACTGGCGACTAATACTTCATCATTATCAGTCACCGCGATCGCCGCCGGCCTTGTGCATCCGGAGCGCGTGGCAGGTTTCCACTTCTTTAATCCGGTACCGCTGATGAAAATCGTCGAAGCGATCGGCGGTTTGATGACGGCGCCGGAAGTCGTCGACTACCTGCTGGCGCTCGGCCGTCACTGGGGGCACACGGCGGTACGCGCCAAGGATACGCCCGGCTTCATCGTCAATCACGCGGGCCGCGGCTTCGGCACCGAAGGCATGCGCATACTCGCGGAAGATGTCACGAGCGTTCCGACGCTCGACAAGATTTTGCGCGAGTGTGCCGGCTTCCGGCTTGGTCCGTGCGAATTGTTCGACCTGACCGGACTCGATGTATCTCATCCGGTCATGGAGTCGATCTATCATCAATATTATGAAGAGCCGCGATTCCGGCCGCAGGGGCTGACGCGGCAAATGATGATCGCCGGATTGTTCGGCAAAAAGGTCGGCCATGGTTTTTATCGTTACGACAAGGACGGCAAGAAGGAAGCGACACCCGACCCGGCTCCCTCGTCTGCTCTTCCTCCCAGCGTCTGGCTCAGCCGCGCGCGTCCGGAACTGGCCGAGCGCATCGAAGCCTTGATCAATCGGAGCGGTGTCCACCTTGAAAAGGCGGATCGTCCGAGTGCAGGCGCACTATGCGTAGTGACGCCGCTCGGCGAGGACGCAAGCGCCTGCTGCGCACGCGAGGAGCTCGATGCCTCGCGGACGGTCGGAATTGAAAGTCTGTTCGACCTGACCCGCCGCCGCGTCGTGATGACGACCCCTGCCACCACTGTCGAATACAGCGAAATGGCGCGAGGCTTGATTGGAACCGATGGTGCTCAGGTAAGCGTAATCCGTGACAGCGCCGGCCTGATCGCGCAACGCGTGGTCGCGCACATTATCAATATCGCCAGCGAAATTGCGCAGCAAGGCATCGCTGACCCGCTGGATATCGATCGCGCGGTTACGCTCGGACTTGGCTATCCGCAAGGCCCGCTCGCCTGGGGTAACCAGCTTGGGCCGAAGGTCGTACTCTCTATTCTCAGGAATCTTCAAGAGCAAACCGGCGATCCTCGCTATCGCCCCAGTACCTGGCTGCAGCGCCGAGCCATGCTAGGCCTTTCACTTCATCATAAAGAGATCTGATCCCATGCTGAATGCTTATATCTACGACGGTTTACGTACCCCCTTCGGACGTCACGCTGGCGCCTTGGCCCCTGTTCGGCCCGACGACCTGGTAGCGCAGGTAATGCAGGCGCTGGTTGCACGCAATCCATGGCCGGCGGCAGAAATCGAGGACGTGATCCTCGGTTGTACCAACCAGGCCGGAGAAGACGCACGAAATGTCGCACGCAACGCATTGCTGGCGGCCGGCCTGCCGGTAACGGTTCCCGGGCAGACCGTCAATCGCCTGTGCGCGAGCGGACTGGCGGCGGTGGTGGATGCGGCACGTGCGATTACCGTAGGCGAAGGCGACCTGTATCTGGCAGGCGGCGTCGAAAGCATGAGCCGTGCGCCGTTCGTGATCGGGAAGTCGGAGTCCGCTTTCAGCCGCGAGTTCAAGGCGTTCGACAGCACCATCGGCGCACGATTCCCGAACCCGAAAGTTATCGCCGAACATGGCGGACACACGATGCCCGAGACCGGCGACAACGTCGCTCATGACCTTGGAATCGATCGTGCCGCCGCCGATGCATTCGCACTCGCGTCGCAGCAAAAATATGCGGCAGCGGCAAAGGATGGATTCTTTACCGGCGAAATTCTGCCGGTCAGCGTGCCGACCGGCCGCAAAAAGCCGCCTGTCGTCGTCGATACCGATGAACATCCGCGCGCCGACACGACAGCGGAAACGCTGGGCAAGCTGAAGGCGCTGTTCGACGGTGGCGTAGTCACTGCCGGCAATGCATCCGGCGTCAATGACGGCGCTGCAGCGCTGCTGGTCGGCAGCCGTGCCGCCGGCGAAAAGGCCGGCAAGGCGCCAATGGTTCGCATTCTTTCCGCGGCCGCGGCCGGCGTCGAGCCGCGCATCATGGGAATCGGCCCGGTGTTTGCGATTCGCAAGGCGCTGGCCCGTGCCAATCTGTCGCTGGCCGACATGGACATCATTGAAATCAACGAAGCATTTGCCAGCCAGGTACTCGGCTGCCTCAAAATGCTCGACATCAGCTTTACCGATCCGCGTGTCAACCCGAATGGCGGCGCGATTGCGCTCGGCCACCCGCTCGGCGCATCTGGCGCACGGCTCGCGCTGTCGACCAGCCGCGAGCTGGCACGCCGCCAGGGACGCTATGCGGTCGTCAGCCTGTGCATCGGTGTCGGACAAGGTCTGGCAATGGTTATCGAACGAGTTCAATAAAGGGAACGCAATGAAACAGAAAGCACAATTCCACTGGGACGATCCGCTGCTGCTGGACCAGCAACTGACCGGCGACGAACGGATGGTCCGCGATGCGGCGGCCGCCTACTGCCGCGACAAGCTGCAGCCGCGCGTGCTCGAAGCGTTCCGCCAT
>JAKFFO010000005.1:0-28387 GCA_036675035.1 Oxalobacteraceae bacterium | reverse complement strand
GCCGGCGCTGCCGGCACAGCAGCGGCTGCTGCTGGCGCGCTCGCCGTATGTGGCCGATTACGAGATGTGCTGGAACGGCGTGTGCCATCCGATGGCCGATATCGCCGGACCGGTCGATGCCCCGTCGCAGGTCGAGGTTTTTCCCTGCAACATTGATTGATGCGTTCGCGGTGCATTTTTGTTGCGTAGATGGGCGTGGAAATGCGCTACCGGTCAGTCAAAGGTAATGTTATAGAACAATGAAAGCGCGCTGCGCGCACCTGCTTCGATCTCCACCGAGAACCGGGGCGACAGTGTATAGCGTAGCAGCACCGCGCTGTTCGCCGTTTCCAGCCCCTGCTGGTAGCTGACATAAAGGCGCGACGACAGTTGTTTGCCGAGCGTGATGATGCGCTGCTGCAGACTGTCATCACTCTCGGATACGCTCAGCGTGTCGAGCCCGAATGCATTGGCGATCTGCGATTGGACACCTGCCGCCGCGCCTTGCGACAGCAGCGCTCCGGCCGCACTTTGCAGCGAACCGAGCTCCGACTCTCCGACACCGCTGAGCCCGCGTCCCAGCACCAGCCACGACAGTTTTTCCGCATCGGGCAGCGAGGGTTCCGACACCAGCGTGACGCGCGGTGCAAGCACGGTGCCCTGGACCGAGACGCCGGCTTCGACTTCCTGGCCGCGGCGCATCGCAAGTATGTTGAGCGATGGATTATCGATCGGGCCGCTGAATTTCAGCACGCCGCGCTCGATTGCCAGTTCTCGGCCATACGCGGCATAGGTGCCTTTCGCAATGCGTAGCGTTCCATATGCCTGCAGCGGTTCGCCGGCCGCGTTCTGCAACCGGACTTCGCCGACCAGCAATGCACTCAGGCCGCGCCCTTCGAGCCTGACGCCGTCGCCCAGGCCGATGCGAATATCGAGTGCCGGTACGATTTTTCCTTTCGATTCTTCAGTGTGCCCGACAATCACCACGTCGTCGGACAATTGCGGTGTACCTTCTTGTCCGATATCGAAATATCCGGAATTGACTGTAAAGTCGCCTGTCACCGAAACACGCCCATTATCCAGGTTGATTCGACTGTCCCCGCTGATCGTGAGCCTGCGGTCGGTTTGATTCAGTACCATGAAGCGCTCGGCGCCAAGCGTCAGGTTCGCGTTCGGTTTTCCATCGTCGAAACTGATGGGGCCGGTGATTGTCAGCTGACCGCCGTCGTTCTGGAAACGCAAGGATTGCACCATCAGCTCGGAACCCCGGAACTCGCTTTCCAGCACGCCGTTGCGGAAATCGACACCGAGATCGGCCGAATAGAATCGCAGATCGCTGCCGCCGATTCGTCCGCTCAGGCGCGGCTCCCCAAGCGTGCCGGCTACCGCAAACTCGCTTTGAATGCGACCCTCGGTCACCAGCGTCGGCGAGAGCAGCGGGCCGGCCCAGGCAATGGTCGGAATGTCGATACGAACCCGGCCGGATAACGGCGCTGCAGATGGAATTGAAAATCCGCCGACGCCTCCGGCCACGGTAGTGCTGGCGTTCACATCGATTTGACCAAGCTGCGTTCCGGCCGCATCCAGTTCAAGATCGATGCGCCCATTGTTCGCAACGACGTTTGCCTGCAGCGCGCCGAGGCCAAGCGCGAACGGTGCTCGACCTTTTATCACGACGTCGCCGGCGGTGCGCCGAAGATGGATGGTGCCGTTGATCGTATCGCCGATATTGATGTCCCAGTCACCGTCGAGCTGCAGGTCGGTGGCGACGATCGATGCCGGATCGGAAAAATTCAGCAGCGGCGCCAGTTGCAATTGCTCGATCCGGCCGCGCGAAATAATATTGGTCGGACTGCGCACGAACTGGTCAATCGCAACGGTGACCGTATCGGAATCGAGCCGGAATCGATCCAGGCTGATTCGCTGCTGCGACACGCTGAGCGGTGCCGGGGCGTCCAGTTTTGCATCGATGCGCCCGGACGCGTCGAACCGGTCGATGCTGCCTTGCCATTCCGGCGCCTGTGCAAGACTTTCCAATCCACCGCTTGCCGCCAGCGCCCATCTTTGTTCCGGTTCGGTCAGCCGTGCATCGATCGTATGGCGTTCGGTCGTGCCATCGGCGGCAATCGTGAAACTGTCGGCGCGATAATCTCCGGCCGAAATGCCGCTGGCCTGAATATCGACCGCCAGCGGTGCGTTCGGCCGTGGCGCGAAACGTATCGTTGCTGACAGCGATGTCAATTGTTGCGTTGCGCTTCTCAGGCCGCGCGCATTTGCATCGACCACCGCAGAATTGATGAAAAATGGCTGCTTGCGATCCAGGTCGATCTCCGCGCTGCCCGCAGTGTGGCCAACCCGGTATGGTCCCGGCACCCGTACGTCGTCGGCTTTCCATTCCACATCGATCTGCGGCCGGGCCATGGTGCCGCTGACGCTGCCATTGGCGACGATCGCTCCACCAAAACCGCTGCCAAGCTGCCCGAGCTTCGGCGCCTGGATGGCAAACGTCAGTTTGGATTGATTCTCGGAGAGTTCACCGTGCGCGGTCAGCCGGTTAGCACCGGCGATCAGTTGCAGGTCAGGCACGATGATCTGCTCGCCGCGTAACCGGGCACGACCTTCGCCGCGTAGCGGATTGCCGGCCAGCAGGCTGTCGGTGATCTTGAATGCCAGCTCGCCGGCCAGTTCCGGCGTCCGCGTGCCGCTCAACTCGAATTTGCCATTCAACGTGAGGCGAGGCAGTTGCGGAAAATTGCCGAGGTCTTGCAGCGTGAATTTGTTGATGTCGCCTTGTGCCGCGAAACCTTGTCGGCCGGACAAATCGACATGTCCGGACAGACTCGCGTTGCCGCCGCCGATTCTCAACACCGCCTGATCGAGCGTCAGGCTTGCATCGGTCAATGCGCCGCGCGCGGAGAGCGACATCGCGTTTTTCTTCAGAGGCTCGGTGAAGTCGAGCGTAAACTCTTGCCTGTTTTCGCTATGGTCGACATTGGCCTTGCCGGCGAGCGCGGTCGCGGGGAGGCGCTGGTCAAGCCTTTGCAGATCGAGTTTCGGAGTTTGAAGCGAAAGCGTCAGCGCGCTGTCGGCATAGCGCCCGTTGCCGTTGATGCGCCCGGCAGGCCGCTTTGCGGTTCCAAGGGCGGCGCTGATTTCGCCCAGGATCAAGGCTGCATTCTCCTGGTGGAAGGCGACTTGCAGTTCAGTGAACGGCAGCCTGGCGTTGTTGTACAGGCCGGCTGCCGTATTCTTCAGCTCCAGTTTTCCGGCGCCGTTGTCACCGGCCGAAAAGCGCAGGTCGACTTCGGACTGCGGCAATGCCGGATTGATCGACGAAAGATCAAGATCGAGAATTTCGATGTTCGCAGCGCCCAGCGGTTTCTCGGTGAACGGCCGCAGTACCGTCTGCCCATTCATCTGCGCGTTCTGAAACGAAAAATCGGCAGTGGCCGCCAATTCCGCCAACGAACCGTCAAGCCCGACATGTCCGGAAGTTCTCAATGAGCGTTTTTGCACGGTCGTCTCCACAGCGATTGCAAAGCGTGCATCGAGCGGATACGGCTTGCTGGCCGATAGCGTGGCCTGGCCGCTGATGTTGGCGACCGCCGATTGCGGCTGTTCCGCAGGCCGCAGCGCAAGCCGATCGAGTCCGAGCCGATACCGGTCACCGTCAAAAGCGAGATTGAATGCGGCATCGTTGATGACAAGTATTTCTTCGTTCCCGCGAGCGACAAGACCCTCATCGACCTGTACTCTGTCGACTTGCAACTCGAACGGAGGCGCGATATTCGCAGGCAGTTGCGCCGGTTCCGGCTGTTCTTCCGTGATTTTCTGAATCACCGACAAATGCCCGATGCGCAACTCCCGGACCTGCAGCTGCCGTTGCAACAGACTGGATGCCTCCCAATCCAATCGCAGATCTTTCATTTCCACACGCTGGTCTGCCGTCTCGATGCGAAGCAGCGCGATCCGCATCGATGACGCCAGACGGCCGTCGATGCCTTTTGCCTGCACCGAACCTGCGGTCAGCGAATCGAGCGCCGAAAAAGCGGCGCGTGCTCCGCTTTCGGTGCCGGCCAGCCAGGCGCCGGTCGCAATCAGCAGCGCGATCAAACCCGTGGCGATGACCAGCGCGATGCGCCAGCCCATATGCCGCCTGGATCCGCGCGCGATGTCAGAAACCATAGCCGACCGAAAAATGAAGTTGCGGCTCGCGTGTCGCATGGCCGTAGGCCAGGTCGATGTTGACCGGACCGATCGGACTGCGCCAGCGCGCGCCTACACCGGATCCGACCTTCATGTCGAAACCGCTCCACGAGTCGGCAGCGTTGCCGGCATCGACGAATATCGCAGCGCCCCACTGCGGGGTAATCCAGTAAATCACTTCTGCACTGGCAACCGACATCACGGTACCGCCGACGATGGCGCCGCCGAAGGGTACGCCCAGGCGGTTGTATCCATAGCCGCGCACGCTTTGATTGCCGCCGGTACGGAACAGCAAATCGGCCGGAACGGTTTCGCGGCCGGCACCGAAAACCTGGCCGATTTCGCCGCGCATTACCGTATTCCAGCGCGGTGCAATCGTTGCGAGCCAGGTGACTTTGCCAACCACCCGGGCCAGGCTTTCTTCATTCAGCACACCGCGCGGCCCGGCCGACAGTTCGACCGATGCGACATAGCCGCGGCGTGGATTGAGCGGGTTGTTAAGGCGTTGTATCGTGTAGCCGTACGATCCGATCAGCGCCTGCCGATTGTTGGGTGGGATGCCTGCAATTTTTTGCCGATCCGCAAGATAGGAAATCGACCATACATGCTGGTTTTCTTTTTCGGGGCTGGCGAGGCGCCCGCCGGCGCGAACCTTGTCGTTGATTTCGCCTGCGATATCGGTGCGTTCATAGCGCGCTCCGACGCTCGGCAGCCAGCCATTGCGGAATGCAGGAAAGAATATATCGGAGCCGAGAAGCCGCGTATCGCGGTCGATCCGGAGTTCCGATTCAAGCCTCCAGTTGCGGTCCAGGAAATCGCGATTCAGCCATTTGATCTGGACATTGGGCCCGGTATCGGTCGAGAGCCCGACACCCAATGCCAACCGGTTGCGCTCGTTTTCGGACAGGTCGAGCCGGACCGGCACTTGCTTCGGATGGTCGGGATCCACTTCGATTGTCGCGAATGCCGAACGGAAATAGCCGGTGTCCTGCAACCTGATCTGCAGCTCGTTCAATTTCTCCTGTGAAAAAGGATCGCCGGGCTGGATCGGGTTAAGCCGCTCGATCATGGCGCGCGGATATCGTTCAAGCCCTTGAATCTGCAGCTCGCCAAAGGTAAATGCCGGTCCGGAGTCGACTTCCACGCTCAATCGCGCGGTACGTTGTTCCGGGTTGATGCGCGCTTCGCTGTTCGCGATTTTGGCCGCCGGATAATCTCGGTTCAGCAAACCTTTCAGAATGGCGTCCTTGGCATCGTCCCACTCCGCCTGCCGGAATATTTCGCCTGGATCCAATCCCCATCGCCGCCGCAGCCGATTCATTCGATTCGTCTCGGACGCATCCCTGGCGATCTGCCCGGTGAATCGGATGTCGACCGAATCGACGAAGGTCGGCCGACCGGGTGTTACCGAAAAGCGCGCGACCCACCGGCCGGCTTGCTGTTCCAGTGCATACTTGACGGTGCTCGAAAAATAACCCTCGGTCGCCAGCAGCTCGCCGATTTTTTGCGGCGTGGTCTCGACCAGGCGTTGCAATTCTTCAAGCCGCATTTCTTCATCGGTATGGCGCCGTATTTCCAGATGCTCGTTCAGCAGGGATTCAAATTTGCCGGCGCCGTTGATCTCTACCGTGTAACCGGGAATCGTTTGCGCGTATGCGGAAAGCGGCAAGGTCATTGCCAGCACGAGCACAGGCAGCCAACGGCGTACGCCGTTCATGCAGCGCAGCTGGCGATTCAGAATGAGCTTGACGAAGGAACTTGTTTTCAAAATGGTTGTACTCGCTTGAGCGCACCAGCGAGTGCCGGATCGGGGAAGCGGGATGTTCCCCGGCACAGCATACAGTCTATTGCCGCTATACCATTAGAGGGATGTCAAAATGTGATTGACTCCGTTCAACGGTTCGTTTTTTATCGGCGATCAATGATGATAACCTTCGCCGACCCGGACCTTGCCACGGAATACCCAGAAAACCAGCACCGTATATCCGACGATCAGCGGCAGCAGGATAATGGTGCCGATCAGCATGAAAACCTGCGATGACAAATCGGCTGCCGCATCCCATACCGTGATGCTCGGCGGTATCAGGTAAGGCACATTGGAAATGACGAGGCCGGCATAAGCCAGCATGAACAGTCCGATTGCGGAAGCGAACGGCTGAATGACCTTGCCGCGCCGTATGCCGCGCCAGCACCACCACGCGACCAGCAAGGTTACCAGCGGCACCTGCGATAAAAAATAAAATTCCGGCACGCTAAACCAGCGCTCGGCAATGCGATCGATCTGCATCGGCGTCCAGATACTGACCAGCGCGATAAATCCGAGCAGCCCGAACAGCAGCGGCACGCCAAGCCGGCGCGCATGTTGTTCCACCTTTCCGTCGGTCTTCATCATCAGCCAGGTCGCTCCCAGCAACGCGTAGCCCACTACCAGTCCGACGCCGCACATCAGGCTGAACGGCGTCAGCCAATCGATCGCGCCGCCGGCGAACTGCTGGTTCTCGACAGGAATGCCCTGCAGCAGTCCACCCAACACAACGCCCTGCGAAAAAGCCGCAATGATCGAACCGGCAGTAAATGCAATATCCCATTTGCGATGGCGCGGCTTGGCCACCCAGCGAAATTCGAACGACACGCCACGGAAAATCAGCGCCAGCAACATCACGATGAGCGGCAGATAAAGCGCCGGCATGAACACCGCATACGCCAATGGAAATGCGACCAGCAGTCCGGCGCCGCCGAGCACCAGCCAGGTTTCGTTCCCATCCCAGAACGGTGCGATCGAATTCATCATCTGGTCGCGCTCTTCCTCGTTCGGGAAAAATGGAAACAGGATGCCGATGCCGAGGTCGAAACCGTCCAGCACCACATACAGCGCCACAGCCAGTCCGATAATCAAGGCCCAGATCACGGGCACGGTATAACCCAGATTGCTCATGTTGCGTTCCTGGCGGCCTTCTGTGCCGCAGACAAGGGCCGGTTCGGCAAGCCGGCTTCGGGTTCCGGCAGCGGAGCAGCCGGCAATCCTTTTGCGATCATCGCGCGGATATACAGTATCCCGACCGGGAAAACTACCGAATAGACCACGATGAACATCGCCAGAGACAGCGCCACGGTCGACGCGGCGATCGGCGATCTCGCATCGACCGTGCGCAGAATGCCATACGCCACCCATGGCTGGCGCCCGATCTCGGTCACCATCCAGCCAGCGAGAATTGCGATGAAGCCGAGCGGCCAGACGAACCGGACCGGCTTCAAAAACCAGGTGGCATCGAACAAGCGTTTGCGCCACCATAAAAATGCGCCGATGACGCCGACCGCGATCATCACCATGCCGATACCGACCATCAAGCGGAACATGAAGAATACCGGCGCCACCGGCGGGCGGTCCTCCGGCTTGAAGTCCTTCAGGCCGGGAAACAAACCGTTGGCATCATGTGTGATCAACAGGCTGCCCGCATTCGGAATCGAAATCTCGGCACGGTTGCTTTCCGTCTCGCTGTCCGGCCAGGCGAACAGAACCAGGTCGGCGGGTTTGGTGCCATCCCAATGCGCTTCGATCGCAGCGATTTTTGCCGGCTGGTGCCTGGCGGTATTCAAGCCGTGCAAATCACCGATCAATAATTGCAGTGGCGCGAGCAGGGCGACCATGCCGAGCCCCATGCGGATCATGGTTTTCGCTTCCTGCTCGAACCGCCGGGCGACCAGATAACGGGCGCCGACCGCGAGCACTACCAGCGAGGTGGTCAGGTAGGCGGCCGTCATCATGTGCGCAAATCGATACGGGAAGCTGGGGTTGAAAATGATTTCCGACCAGTCGAGCGGGAAAGCGATGCCGTCTCGCATTTCGAAACCGGCCGGCGTGTGCATCCAGCTATTGGCGGAGAGAATCCAGAATCCCGACAGCGCGGTGCCGATTGCAACGACGATGCTGGCAAGTGTATGCAACCACGGCGGTACCCGGTTCCAGCCGAACAGCATAATGCCGAGGAAACTCGCCTCCAGGAAAAATGCGGTCAGTACTTCATATCCCATCAACGGGCCGATCGTATTGCCGACCACCTGCGAGAACCGGCTCCAGTTGGTACCGATCTGATACGACAGCACGATTCCTGAAACGACGCCCATTGCGAACGACACAGCAAAGATTTTTGTCCAGAACCGGGCCAGTATGTGGAAATGGCTCTGGCCGCTGCGCAGCCACAGGACTTCCAGCGTAGCAATGAAGGCAGAGAGGCCGATCGTGAATGCAGGAAAAACGATATGGAAACTGATGGTGAACGCGAACTGAATTCGCGCCAGTAAGGCGGCATCCATCCCTGCAAATGTTTCCATCCGGTTCTCCGTTACTGCATTCAGGAAGTGTTGCGTACGCGCTCAAGCTGGGTACGACCTTAACCGTTACGATTTTAACAGCAGTGAGAAATATCAACCGGGCCGGGAAAGATCGTCGATCCGACACCCGAATCGCGCGCAAGGCAGAGACAAAATACCTTCCGTTATTTCGCCACAAGGCGCTGCGCGCGGACCGACGCAGGATTTGAATCGGAAGCGGCCGACCGGTCGACCGGCGCGGCTGGCCGTCGCTTCGATTGGCATGAAAGCTGCTGAGAGTTTCTGAGCAATAAGATGGCGACATTCGAATGTCTGTGGCGCGCAATGAAACTTAATTCAAACCGATATACATGAAAGGCAAGGCCCAATGAGCAAAGCGCAAGACCCGGTAGATTGCCTGATCATCGGCGCCGGTCCCGCCGGCTTGGTGACGGCTACATATCTCGCGCGCTTTCGCCGTCGCATCAAGGTGATCGACGCCGGAAGCAGTCGCGCATCTCTGATCCCGCTGTCGCATAATCTGCCGGGATTCCCGACCGGCATAGGCGGGAGCGAAATTCTCACGAGGTTTCGCGATCAGGCGCAGCGGTATGGCGTCGACATTACCGAAGGCGTCGTGGATCGCCTGAGCCGACAGGACGACGGCGCTTTCGTTGCGCATCACGGTGCGGATTCGATTCAGGCGGCCAATATCGTGCTGGCGACCGGCGTGGTCGATATCGAGCCGGAGCTGCCGCAGGTAACGGACGCGATCAGACAGGGGTATGTTCGCCACTGTCCGATTTGCGACGGCTACGAAGTCATCGACCGGAAAGTGGCGGTCATAGGCTATGGAGAACACCTGGTCAGGGAGGCGCTGTTCATTCGCCACTACACAGCCGACCTCACGTTGCTCAGCCTCGGGCGTGACCTCGCATTGAGCGACGCCGAACGTCGACGCATGCGCGACCTCGGGATTCACATTATCGAAGAACCGATCGAGGCGGTGTTTATTGAAGGCCGCAAGATTGCTGCCTTGCGCAGTGTTGGCGGAACAGAGCATCGCTTCGACACTTTATATTCCGCACTGGGCACCAAGGTGCGCTCCGAGCTTGCGCTAGATCTGGATGCGGATTGCGATGAACGCTGCGACCTGCAGGTCGACCTGCGACGGATGCAGACATCGATTCCCGGTTTGTATGCGGCCGGCGACGTGGTCAACGGGCTCAACCAGATCAGCGTCGCGGCAGGGCATGCCGCAGTAGCGGCTACCGCAATCCATCATCAACTCAGCAAATCGCCGAAGACCCCCGAAACGGGGCGGTGAAGCTGCCCCGTTCCGAAGGTCTTGGCAATCCATGCTGCGGCCTTGCAGCCGCGCTGGAAAGCCGTCGTTACGCTCCCGGTGTGCCGGTCGGTGTGGTGCCGGTTGGAGTCGTGTCGGTCGGACTGGTTATGGCAGGGCTGCTTGCGCCGGTGCTCGTTGTGCCGGTCCCGGTTGGGTCAGCGCCGGTTGCGTCAGTGCCTGTTGTGCCGGTGCCCGGCGAAACGACACCGGCCGTACTGGTCCCGCCTGTTTCAGTGCCGCCGTCTTCAATCGTATCGGTATTTGCGGTGTCCGTGCCTGCGCTGGCCCGTGGCACTATTTGCGCACGCACTTCACCGTTGGGGAAAGCGGCGCTGTGGATATCGAAGTAAAAGAATCCGGAAGCGACCGATGTCACACCTTCATCGTTGAGCGCTGCGTTCGCCGTCCAGATTCCGCTCCCGGTCGCGGTTTCCGTCATCGGGAATATTATCGGTCCCGCCGCGCCGGGTAGCGCTTGATGAATATGCGCTTCCGTTCCTGTCAGGCCCATCGTGGTAATCGCGCTCGTCAATGTTTGCGCCACTGGGTCGAAGATGGCAACTGCGATCGCCACCGCTGAGCTTGTATTGGCGGGTATCTGTTCACTGCCTCGCAACACATTGATAAACGTGCTCCGCGCAGTAGTGCTGACGGCGGTTGATGCGGTTCCGGCAGGAACAGTGGTCGACGTATTGCCATCGGCTGTTGTTGTTCCCGATGTGCCAGTTGTTCCGGTGGTGGTAGTTCCAGTACCGCTTGTGTCTGT
This sequence comes from Oxalobacteraceae bacterium, assembly GCA_036675035.1. Lineage (GTDB taxonomy): Bacteria > Pseudomonadota > Gammaproteobacteria > Burkholderiales > Burkholderiaceae_D > MESE01. Next base: position 17,777 of record JAKFFO010000005.1, on the reverse strand, counting down.
GCCGGTTGTTCCTGCACCGGTCGTATCGCTGCCCGGGGTTGCGGTACCCGTGGCACCGGTTCCGCTGGTGCTCGTGGCTGATCCAGGTTGAGTTGCGCCGGTAGCGGTAGTGGTGGTTCCACTTGTGCCGGTAGCTCCCGTACCTGTTGTTGCAGGATCTGTTGTGGCGGTACCTGTGCCGGTCGTTCCATTGTTCGCGCCTCGCAGGATCTGGCCGCGAATCTCTCCGTTGGGATAGGCCGCGCTATGCACGTTGAAATAGTAGTTGCCGGCCCTGAGTTCCGCCAATTGATTTGCCGTCAGCGTGGCTTGCGTAGTCCAGATACCGCTGGCCGTGGCCGTCTCTGTCAAAGGAAAGACGATGGGACCGGCTACTCCGGGCGGCGCAATATGGATATGCGCTGCGGTCCCGGCGATTCCGGCGGTCACGATGGTCGCCTTCATCGCCAGCGTATCCGGATCAACTACGACTACACCGGTGCCTGTTGCGGTAGTCGTAACAGGCGGAACCTCTTCCGCGCCGCTCAAGGTTGTCGCGAAAGCATTTTCCGGAAGCGCAACGTTATCGGCAGGATCGGTTGGTGCGTCGTTTCTGGTTTCATTTGGCGTATTGGAATTGTCGGCGCCGGCGGGCGTACCTGTGCTGGCGGGTGTGGCGCTGCCGTCGATTGCCGCAACATCGTCATCATTATCGCCCCCGCATGATGCAACGAATAAAACCGTGGCCAGCACAACCGACCATCGAGTGAGTGATCTATTACCAAAGGTGTTCATGAAAATTTCTCCTGAATGAAGCGAATGCCGAATTCGCTGATGGTTCGAGGATGCGATCGGGAAAGGCGGATAATGCGGATTGCCGGTCCGCTGCTGCCATGCCGTCTGCCTTGGCTTCCGTCATCACAAGTTGACCTGCGCCGCTCGCACTACCGCCGACGCAGAAGGACCGACCAACATCCTTGTCGGCCGCTCCATGCACTGTTCGTGCCTGAATTCAGCCAAAACGGGAAGAAAAGACGACGAGCGGTAACGCGAAGAATGCGACGAGCACTCGGCAATGAAGGCGATGATGCGCAATCGTTGGCGTTTCAAAGAGAAGCTCGTCGACCGACGGGCATGTCCAGACATCGGATCAGCTGCGGCAAGGGTCGGTTATGCAGTGGAAACGGGAAGGTAATTAATACCTGACCGCGTAAAAATAATTCAAATGGAGTCGGCTGTGGAATCGCTCGCCGAACTGAAAGTTATATGAAAAAATGATTCACGGATTGCACTATCATGCGTAGAGCAAACGACAAAACTACGGAGCCTGCATCTTTCCTCTTTTATAGATCGGGAACGAATAGTTAGAACCCGATCCCCTCATCCCGGCCTTCTCCCAGTGGAAGAAGGTGAGAATGGCGGCCCGAAAAATCAATCCTTTTCGGGCCGGGTCAATAATGAGGAAGATATTCTGTCGTAGTTTTATCACTCACCGAAAACGAGCACCAGCAAACAAGCGCCAAAGTCATGCAAACTCTCCAGGAAATAAAACCCGGGCAATCGATTGAACTGCTGAAAGAATTGCATATCCTTACCCGCGACGGGAAGATGAATCAGGATAGCCGGCGCAAGCTGAAGCAGGTCTATCATCTGTATCAATTCATCGAACCCTTGTTAAAGGAAATTCAAAATGATCACCCGGATATTCAACTGGTCGATCATGGGGCGGGAAAATCCTATCTCGGTTTTATTCTGTACGATCTGTTTTTTAAATCACTGAGCGATGCGTCGCATATTTACGGCATTGAAACACGCGACGAGCTGGTAAAGAAATCGGAAGCGCTGGCGCAACAGCTGGATTTCCAACGCATGTCGTTTCTTAATCTGTCGGTTGCCGAATCGATCAGGTCCGATCGATTGCCGGCACAGATCGACATCGTCACCGCACTGCATGCATGCAATACCGCGACCGACGACGCAATTCATTTTGGCTTGACCAAGCGCGCAAAATACATGGTCCTGGTTCCCTGCTGCCAGGCGGAAGTCGCGTCAGTGCTGAAAAAAAACAAGGGCAAGGCATTGGCGCGGAATGCGTTGACGGAGATTTGGCGCCATCCGTTGCACACCAGAGAGTTCGGTAGCCAGGTGACGAATGTGCTGCGTTGCCTCCAGCTTGAAGCCCATGGCTATCAAGTCAATGTGACCGAACTGGTGGGATGGGAGCACTCAATGAAAAATGAATTGATCATTGCAAGTTATAAAGATCTCCCGCGCCAGCGGCCGGCGGAACGGCTGACCGAAGTGTTGGCAACGTTGGGACTCGAAGAAATGCATGAAAGGTTTTTCACCGAAACGACACGCTGTTACGACTGATTCCGAGTTGCCGGATACAGCCTGCGACGAATCGGATTTCTGCGTAACACCTCAGAATTTGTTTGATTTCGATTAAATCAGTCCGAAGTCGATCCCGGGTTTTCTCGCCTGGCATTTGTCCGGTCCGCAGCGTTTCAGCGCATTTTACTGATACAGGTCAGGGGAGCGGCCGCGCGAGCAGGCATGATTGATCTTGCCAGATGTTCTACTTTCCTCCAATCCAGAATCCGCCGCCGGGATCTTTGCCGTGCGTGGTAACGAATATGCGAGACTGCCTCTTGATGCGATCGTGCTGGCCATGAATTTCACCGCTTGCTACCGGATAGCGCAACGCCGAGTTGCCGACCCAGCGCCATGAGACTTCAGACGGCGCTGTTTGACGACATGGACGACTCAACCGAACTTGAGTACGTGGGGTTCTGGCTCAGGCTGTGGGCCAGCATTGTCGATGCGCTGTTCTTGATGGCAATGCTGATTCCATTGATGCTCGTTGTATTCGGATGGAGTAAATTTTCTAACGCTATCCATACTTCCGGCACATCGGATTTTCTGCCGATGTGGATTTTGCCAGCGCTCCTGATCTTCGCGATCTGGACGGCCCGCAACCGGACACCCGGAAAAATGGCAATATCTGCTGTGGTTCTGGATGAGAGAACCAGCGGTCCGCCCAGTATTGGCCAGCATATCGGACGATATCTGGGTTATTTTCTTGCAGTGATACCTTTTGGCCTTGGCCTGATATGGGTTGCGTTCGATCCGAAAAAGCAGGGGTGGCATGACAAGCTGGCCGGCACGATCGTGGTTCGGCAAAAGAAAAACGGCTGAACGCGTGTCCACCGGCACATGCCGTTAACTTTTTAATCCGGACAATTTTTCCAGCTGCCATATGACCCGGAATTTTTCTCCAGCCTGCGAGCGAAACCGCGAGCCTATACTAACTGTATTGCGTGACCGCTTCGCGCAATGCAGGCATGTGCTTGAAATTGGCAGCGGTACCGGCCAGCACGCGGTATTTTTTGCTGCGCGCTTGCCGCATCTGGTTTGGCAGCCGAGCGATGTTCGGGAAAATCACGCCAGCATCGACGCGTGGAGGCAGGAAAGCGGTTTGCCCAATGTGCCGCCACCATTATTGCTCGATGTAGCCGATAGCTGGCCACAGGATCGGTTTGACGCGATATTCAGTGCGAACACGTGTCACATCATGAGCTGGGCTGAAGTCGAGCGGATGTTCGACGGAATCGGGCGAGTATTGCAGGCTGGCGGCACGCTGTGCATTTATGGACCGTTCAATTATGGCGGCGACTTCACCAGTGCAAGCAATGCGCAGTTCGATGCCATGCTGCGCGCCCAGGCGCCGCACATGGGGATTCGCGACTTCGAAGCGGTCAACCGGCTCGCAGTCGACCGCGCCCTGGTGCTGCAGGAAGATATCGCCATGCCCGCCAACAATAGAATGCTGGTCTGGCAAAAAGCTGGTGAACTGAAGCAGCCGATTTGAAAGCAAAGCGCGCAACGCGGCGCGATAACGAGCGAGCGTGAGCGTTTGCCACACTGCAGCGCGATGCAACTGCAACCGGCGTACTCGAACTGATTGTTGCAGCTCACTCGTCAGCCGTTATCCGGAGGCTTGCGGCAAAATAATTGACCGCAATGTGTCGGTCCGGTATCTTGCGACGTTTTCGACCGGGAGATAACTCATGGATCAGCAATTCAAGGATGGCATGCAGGCGCGCACCAAGGTGATGGGTGAGGCATTTGTCGAAAAGGCATTTTCCAATGCGGATGATTTCACCCGGCCGCTGCAAGAATATATTACGCGCAATGCGTGGGGCACCGTCTGGTGCCGCGACGGTCTTGATTTCAAGACGCGAAGCCTGATTACGCTGTCGATGCTGACCGCGCTCGGCCGTACTCAGGAATTGAAAGGGCATGTGCGCGGCGCAATCAATAATGGTGCGACGATCGACGAAATCCGCGAAGTGCTGCTGCATGCAACCGTCTATTGCGGCGTGCCGCTCGCTGTTGACGCGTTCCGCGCGGCCCAGGAAGTGCTGAAGGAAATCGAGGCCGCCAAACCCGCGTAAGGACGCGGGCGTCAGCCTCGACTGATTGGAAGATTGATTGGAAAATTAATTTCCGGCCGATAGATTATCGGTCGGTATGCCCACCGAATTGTCGCTCCAGACTACGTAATCATCCACCGCATACAGCTTGCATGGCGCATTGCTGTTGGCCTGGCAACTGGCCAGCACGCGCTCGGCAGGATCATCGCCTTCTTCGGCCCAGCTCCACTCGCCGGACGGCGACAGCGCGAACGCCCTCGGCAATGATTTGCTGAGGAAAACCCGGTACGCTTCCCGGCCCGTATCCTTCAGATACGGGATCGCGTCGACATTGTCGATCGCAGCGAAATCGGTTTTCGGGATCGGATTGTCATCAATAATCGCGATCACCTCTTCGGTCGGCATGCCGATCTGACGCAGGAAATGTTCTGTTTCGGGCCACCAGATTTTTACGCCTTCCCAGCTGCCGACCATGCCATGCGCATCCGCCTTGAAAGCGTCATAGGCGACCAGCCTGGCGTTGCCGCCGGAGGTCACGTATGCGTTATGCATCCGGTTGGCGAGCTCATGATTGAAGTAGCTATCGTTCTGGCCGTAAAACCACAGGCTCGGCAGATTGCTTTTCGCACCGTACTCGGCAAACGCGGTAACCAGTTCGCCGCGCCATTCGCAGTTCCCGCCGTCGGAGCGCAATCCGCCGGCGAAATTGATCAGGCCGCGCACACCGGGAAACTGGTGCGTGCCAAAGGCCATGGTCGCCAACCCGCCGTAGGACTGGCCGGCGATAATAATACGTTCCTTGTCGACCCATGTCTGTTCGCGGAAATATTCCAGCGTGCCGTGCAAATCGTCCGCTTGCCAATGACCGTTGTTGGTCATGTTGCAGCCGTCTTCGCGATACACGCCGGTCGACTTGGAAAAACCGCTGCGCATCGGTACCACGACCGCATAACCGTGTTTTACGAATTCCTCGCTAAAGGCGAGAAAACGGTCGCGCTTCTGATTGTGCGGATCGCCAGGTTCCTTCCCGTGGTTCATCACCACCAATGGAAACGGTCCATCTCCTGGCGGTTTGAAAATCGTGGTTTCCAGTTCGACGGTCGATGCACCGGAACGGACCGGAATCATGGCTATCTGCTCGTCCAGCGTTGCTTCGATGAGCGGCTGCGCGACGCTGGCACCGGATAACAGGCTTAACCCGATGATTGTGGATTTGATGAGGCGGCCAAGCCCTGCTGTTTTTCTTACGTCGTGGTTGTGCAATAAAAAATCTGACATAAACCCGTGCGTTCAAATGTTGAAGGGACATTGCTATGCCCGTCGGAAACATCGGGATCAGGACCACAGGTTTTCGCTGACAGACCACGAAAAAAAGCACTGACTTTATTGCTGCAAAGATGTTTTTACCGAAGGCAACGTTGCCCATTCTAAACACCGTCTTTCCTCGGTTCAAGATGAAATTGTGCATTCCGGGAATAAATTTCACGAAGCTTTATGAGTCGAACAATTTCTGCACGAATTGATTGCCGAAGCGGCAACGGAAGTGTTTGCAAAAAAGAAATCGGTGCAGCGAAAAGGGGGTAAAACGACAACAGCCGCTATGCGGCCGTGATTTTTCAGGCCGAAAAATCGGAGAGATACAATGCGGAAGACAGCAGGGAAGGCAGCAAGGAAGAGGGTACGGGTTGCGTGAGGCGGGTACTACAGACGACGCTCTGCCGTTTCCTCGAACGGCCTGGGCGCATCAAGGTGTTGCGGAGCGATGGCAGTTGAGCGGGCGGGACGATGCCGTCAGCCTGCTGTTGAAGCGGGCGTTTTCATCGTTCGATAGCGGGGAAGCGTTGCGCCGGGTCAGGCAACGCGGACGGCAGGTTGACGGCGACTGGATTCAATGCAATCGCAGGCCGGCTTGAATCGGAACCGAAACCGTCAGTATCATCCCTTGATCCGGTTCGCTTTTGATGTCGAGATTTCCACCCAGTGTTGAGATTCGCTCTTTCATGCCGAGCAGTCCGAATGCGGTTTTTTTTCTGCGGTCATCGGGGCCGGTGCCAATCCCGTTGTCAGACACTTTCATGAAAACCTTGCTATCGGTTTCGTATAGTTCGATCAGCACCTGGGTCGCGTGCGCATGCCGGCTGACATTGGTCAGCGACTCCTGCACGGTACGGAATAATGCGGTGGTGCAGTTGTCCTCCAGCGCAATGTCCTTTCCGTCCGACACCAGGTCGCAGGCGATCCCGGTATGTTCCTCGAATCGTTTCACCTGCCATTCAATGGCGGCATGCAATCCGAGATCGAGCACAGCCGGCCGCAGATTATTGATGATCGAGCGGATGCTTTGCATTGTATTGTCGATGTTCTTCAGCGCGGCATCGACTTTTTTATGAAGCCTCGGATGATTGCGTCTTGTGCGGGTATGCAGCATCGACGTGTCCATCCTCAATACCAGCAACTGCTGCCCAAGTTCGTCGTGAATCTCGCGGGCGATCCGCTTGCGCTCGTCTTCCTTGATCGATTCCTGATGTGCCGCAAGCTGCTGCAGCACATGTTTCGATTGCAGCAGCGCCTCTTCAGCGTGCACTCGCACCGCGTTCTCCGATTTGAGCAGCGAATTGGCCTTGACCAGTTCCGTCGTGCGCTCCATAACCTTGCGCTCAAGTCCGTCATGCGCATCCTTCAACGCATCCTCGGCCAGCTTGCGCTTCGTGACATCGCGGGTCGAACCCGCGACCGCTTCCACTTTTCTGTTTTCGCCGATGACCGGAACAAGAATGTATTCGTAATACCCTGATTTCCCGGACGGGGAGGTATACGGCATTTCATCGCGGCGCTGGCTCGCGGTATCGACCACCTCCCTGATCTGCGCCTGCAACTTGTCGGTAATCGCTTGAGCATGGCCCAGCTCGAATACGGTTTTACCGATGATTTCTTCGATCGGTTTCTCCAGCAGTTCGGCGAGCGCACGATTGGCGTAGACGAATCTGCCGTGGAGATCGAGCACATAATTGCAGTCCGGCGTCGAAGACAGTGCAGTGTCGAACAAGCGTTGCTGACGTTCGAACTGGCCGGCAAGCGATTCCGCCCGCCGTCGCGCCAGAACGTTGTCGGTTACGTCGATTGCCTGGAAGAGCAGGTCGGGCACCATGTCGGGTGGCGCAGGCAACGCGACCAGCGACCAGTGCCAATAGGTGATGCCGCGATCGAAAAACTCGTATCTGTATTCGGGAGCAACGAATGTGATCCTGGTCGAAGCCACGTGCCGGAAAATAGGGTCGAGTCCGCTTTCCGAATATCGCGGCAATACATCTGCCAGAAGCATTCCCGACACATCCGTCTGCCGGAGGGAATCATCCAGGCATCGACTGAAGGCGGCGTTCGCCCACTTCAAGCGTAGTTCGGTTCCCGACACCACGCCCATGGCAGACGGTGCGGCGCCTGCAACAGTTTGAAAAAGCACGTCGCAGAAGCTCGCGTCGTCGTCTTTGGCGGCATAAACATCGGATTCTGTGTCGACTTCAGGAAAAGCGTACATGCGAAACAATCTCCAAGCGGTCGCTGGCGTATCGGTCGAAATCTGGCTTGCCGGTCGTCCTGTTCTCGGCTACGGACGCGCGTCGGTTATCGTGCCGGAAAGGTCACCGGTGATGCATTGCATCATGGTTGTGAATCAGTAGACCTGTTCGAAATTTAGCCGGTTCAGTGCTGTCTTTGTTCCAGCGCAAAAAGTCACGCGTTAACCAAAGAAGTGTCAAAAATGTGCCGCTTGAGCGACCGATCCGGAACCGGGAAGTCGGGAAAGTGCGCCGGAAAAAGGCGCTGGGGACGGCAAGGAAGAGGCGCATCCACGGAATAGGCGAATGCACGAAAAAGGCGAGTGCACGGTAAAGACGGGATGGCGCTCAGCGGCCCGAAGTTTTTTCCTTGGAAAAGGTGGCCAGTGCCTCGCTGATATCGGCAAACTTTACCGGTTTTGGAAACACTCTGTCGAATCCGGCATCCACTGCCCGTTGCTTGTCTTCCGGGCTGGTATAGCCGGATACGGCGATCAATGGAATATGCGCCAGCTTCTCGTGCGACCGTACGGAAGACGCGAAATCGAATCCGTTCATGTCGCCAGGCAAACCAATGTCGCAAAAAATCATGTCGGGCAGGATTTTCTGTGCCAGGTCCAAACCCGAGCGCGCCGTACTGGCCACTTCCGGATCGCAGCCCATGATCTTCAACATTTCACGGAACAGGTGGGAAAAATCGCGGTTGTCTTCGATGACCAGCACCCGCATGCGATGCTTTTCCGGAGTCTGCGGTTTTGCCCGGTCGCGCTCAAGCCATGCCAGCGCATCCGCTTTGTCATTGAATGTTTTTACGCCAAAGGCGGCGCTGTCGATCAGCGACAATGTTGCATCAGTCGATACCTGGGAAAACCGGCTCGGGCTATAGATCCACGCGAAACGCTTGAGGCCGGCGTCCTTCATCCGGGGAAACCAGTCGCGCGCGAGCCAGTCGGCCGCGTCGCGCCAGATGCCGAGAATATGCGTGTTGTCGTTCAACACAAGATACGCTTCATGCTTCTGCATCAGTTCGAACACCTTCTCGGACCCGTGTCGAATCGAATCGACCGATTGATAACCGTTCCAGTTGACATGGAGCAGTGATGCTTCCGGATCATAGGAAATGTCGATAAAGCTCTCGCGAAATAATTCTGTCAACGGCATAGATGAATCGAGGTAGGGTTGGTGCTAGTGAGTAACGCCGGCAGCTTGAAATCTATTCGATGGGTTGAACTGCAAGCGCATCGAATAGCGCGGTTCCCGTGCGATCCATGATGCTTCTTGCATGAAGAATGAATTCTACCCCTGGCGATCGTCGGGGATGAACCCTTATCGCAACGGGTAGGTGTTTATTTATTGATCAAGGGCAAACAAAACAGTAAAAATATTGAGACAAACCTTGGACTGCGGTTCATGCGTGAACAATTGCGTTGACAGGATGCCGGTTAACGTCTTCGTCGGCTGCGAACCGGGCTCCGTCGCCGCACGTCGCATTTGCCGCAGCTTTTCTGCCAGCGGCCCACCGGCGTTGTAACCGCTGCTGACCTGAAAAACACGTCTGAATTCGGCCCCGACAAGATGCTGCGGCAATTACTATCTTGCCAGGACCGTCATGCGACTATCAGATTCAGCTCTGATTCTTTGCAACAAAATCCCAGTTCACCAGATTCCAGAACGTCTCGACGTACTTGGGACGGGCGTTCCGATAATCGATGTAGTACGCATGTTCCCATACGTCGCAAGTCAGCAATGGTTTGTCGGTCCCGGTCAGCGGGCTTCCGGCGTTCGATGTATTTGCAATGTCGACCGAGCCATCGGCCTTTTTGACCAGCCATGTCCAGCCGGAGCCGAAATTGGTCACGCAGGACTTGGTGAATTCTTCCTTGAACTTGTCGAAAGAGCCCCATTTGGCATTGATCGCATCGGCCAGCTTGCCGCTTGGTGCGCCGCCGCCATTAGGCTTCATGCAATTCCAGTAAAAGGTATGGTTCCAAACCTGGGCCGCGTTGTTGAATACGCCGCCGGATGATTTTTTGATAATCTCTTCGAGCGACGCGTTCTCGAATTCCGTTCCCTTGATCAGGTTGTTCAGGTTGGTGACGTACGCTTGATGATGCTTGCCGTAATGATATTCGAGTGTTTCCTTCGAAATGTGTGGCGCCAGGGCATCCATCGCATAAGGAAGGGGAGGGAGCGTATGTTCCATGGTAGATCCTTTCGGGTTGTTCAAACGATATTTGGTAAAACGCTAATTGTAAGGCGGATGCGGATTAGCTGCATCGTTCCCCCATGGGGGGCAGGACGCAGCGCATTCGACGCGCGAACGCCGGACCGCCATACTGACCTTCCGCTTATTCGAGCGACGGTTGCACGCTGGCGATGCCTACTTCCGCGGAGCCTTTTGCCAGTCGCATGGTGACGATCTGACGTGCATGGAGATCGGCCGGCGCTCGTACGATCTTTCCCTTTGCATCGGTAACGATGGTGTAGCCGCGCTCGAGCGTGCGTTGCGGATTCAGCATCTCCAATTGCGACTTCAATGATGCGAGGCTTTGACGGCGCCGTGCATTGCCGTTTTCCATGCTGGCGCCAAGCCGACGCATGCTGTCGGCCAGAAGTACGCGACGCGCTGCCGTATCGGGCAGCTCCCCGGACAATCGGGCTCCGAGATGCATCAGTGCGAATCGTGCCTGTGTCAGCGGCGTCGTGGTTGCATGTGCCAGACGCACATGCAGGCCGCGCACCTTCAGTCGTTCATGCGAAATATGTCTGGACGGGCTGACCAGCCGGCGGGACAGCCAGTCCAGGGTTTGCGCGGTATCGGACAAATGCCGGCGCAGCGCTCGTGTCAGATCATCGGCATGCATTTCCAGCGTCGCGAGCCAGTCATTTCGTGCGGCGGTTGCCACTTCGGCCGCCGCAGTGGGGGTCGCTGCGCGCAGGTCGGCGGCGAAATCGGCAATCGTGAAATCGGTTTCATGGCCGACTCCGGAAATCACCGGCATCGTGCAAGCAGCAATCGCTCGCGCGACGCTTTCATGATTGAACGACCACAGATCTTCAATGCTGCCGCCACCGCGGCATACCAGAAGCACGTCGCATTCGTCGCGCATCGATGCAGTCGCGATTGCCTGTGCGATTTTTTGCGCAGCGCCTTCGCCCTGCACCGGGGTCGGATACAGGATCACGTTAACATGTGGCGCTCTGCGGCGCAGCGTGGTCAGGATGTCGCGCAGTGCTGCTGCCTGCGGGCTGGTGACGATTCCGATGGATAGGGCAAATTGCGGCAGAGGACGTTTGCGATCGATATCAAACAGGCCTTCTGCCGCCAGCTTTTCCTTCAATTGCAGGAACGCTTCATACAGATTGCCGACGCCGGCGCGCCGGATTGCTTCCACGTTGAGTTGATAGTCGCCACGCGCCGCATAAAGCGTCACCAGCGCGCGCACTTCGACCTTGTCGCCTTCACGCGGCATGAAACCGGCGTACTGCGCCCGGCCGCGGAACATGACCGACTTGACCTGCGCGGAATCGTCCTTGAGCGTGAAATACCAATGCCCCGATGCGGCGCGAGTAAAGTTGGATATTTCGCCGGATACCCACGCCAGCGGAAAGCTGCGCTCCAGAAGCCGCGCGACCGCCTGGTTCAGGGCCGATACCGTCAATACAGGCGGCGCGGAATTTATGTTTTCATCCATATCGCTAGGATTCATGCGGTATTCCAAAGATAAATCTGTCCACAGGCGCGTCAATCCGTCATGTTGATGTCATAAATAATGCCGATATGATGGCATTTCCTCTAAGTATTTGATTTTAAATGGAAACTTAAAATGCCCTATTGATGAGCAATAAAGAAAAATCCTTTTGAATCAAGCACTTTTGATAGGGAACTTCAACTTGTTCACAAAGTTATCCACACAATATGTGCAGAACTCGTCTTATGGCACTGGCAGCAACAGCAAGCTGACCCGCCAAAATCGGCGCCGGGAATGAACTTGCAAATTCGACCAAGGATCGCATCCCGCAATCGAAACATAAACCACACGGTCCGCATTTCTTCGGTGTTGCCGCTTGCTCACAAAGGCTCAACACGTTACATTCTGCATCCAGACGTTCGCATCACATCAAGGAGTTTTTTTTGTTTGCCATTATTCAAGCTGCAGGTTGGCCGATCTGGTTCCTGCTTATTGCATCCATCGTTGCACTGACACTCATTATCGAAAGAATATTGTACCTTCGTCGCAATCGTATCTTGCCGACGAACCTGCTCCAGGAAGTGGTTCGTGTATATCACAATGGCAAAATCAATGGCGACGTGATCGACAAGCTGGAACAGAATTCGCCGCTGGGCCGGGTGCTGGCAGCCGGACTGCGCAACGTCGACTCGCCGCGGGAAGTCATGAAGGAATCGATTGAAGAAGCCGGGCGCGGCACCGCGCATGAACTGGAACGATTCCTCACCACGCTCGGAACGATCGCGACTCTGGCTCCTCTGATGGGATTGTTCGGCACTATTGTCGGCATGATCGAAATTTTCGGTTCGCAGAATGCACAGGGCGCCAATCCTACACAGCTGGCGCATGGAATCTCGGTCGCGTTGTACAACACCGGATTCGGCCTTGCCATCGCGATGCCGGCATTGATTTTCTACCGTCATTTCCGCGCGCTGGTGGAGGGTTTCATCGTCGACATGGAGCAGCAGGCAGTAAAGTTTGTCGATATCGTTCATGGCGGCCGCCGATAGGCGGTTCGAGGTGACCGGAATGCATTTCATCAATAGCGGTGCGGGTGGCAGAACATGAATTTTCAAAAAGGGAGAACCCGCGAAGATCCGGAAATCAATCTGATTGCGTTCATCGATGTCCTGCTCGTGATCCTGATCTTTTTGATGGTGACTACGACCTACAGCAAGTTCACCGCGCTGCAAATTACGCTGCCGACCGCCGACGCGGAAAAGGCGATGGAGCGGCCTTCGGAAATTAACGTGGTGATCGATGCGCAGGGGCGTTATGCGATCAATAACGTGCAAGTGGCGTTTCGCGATGTATCCGGGCTGGCCGACGACTTGAAGACTGCGGCGGGTAATAACGACGCATCCAAAAAAGATCCGGTCGTGATCATCAATGCAGATGCAATGGCGGCGCATCAGACGGTCATCAATGTGCTCGAAGCGGCCCGATTGGCGGGCCTGGCGCAGCTGACGTTTGCCGCTCAGACCAGCGGGAAAAAATAAATTCACGGCAGCGGCGCAGCATGATCGCCGCAGCACAATTCGATTCTGCCCTGGCCGCGCTGCGTCAAGGCGTGGATGTTCCCGGCAGCTCGCCTTGCTGCGCCCCAGTTAGCTGCTTCCATTTATTCATCGGATGCCAACTCGCATGCCTTCCAAATCCAGTTCACCTGAAGCGATTCTGATGCGAGCGTGGATGCGGCGCGGCATACTGGCCGTCATGTTGTGGCCGGCAACCTTGCTGTTTCATTTGCTCGTCATGTTGCGGCGTGCGCTGTATCGGTTCGGCATCCTGAAATCGACGCGCCTGCCGGTTCCGGTCATCGTGGTCGGCAATATTTTCGTCGGCGGCACAGGGAAGACGCCGCTGGTGATCTGGCTGGCCGAGGTCTTGCGTCGAGCCGGCCACACCCCCGGTATTGTCTCGCGCGGTTATGGCGCCCGGAACGGCGCACCGCTGTCCGTGACCGCCGATACTTCCCCGGCGATCGCCGGCGACGAGCCGGTGCTGATTGCGGGCCGCAGTCGCGCACCGGTCGTGGTAGGCCGCAGGAGGGCCGATGCCGGGAGAGCCCTGTTGGCCGCTCATCCCGAAATCTCGGTCATCATCTCCGATGACGGACTCCAGCATTACGCATTGGATCGGGATATCGAGATCGTATTGTTCGACACGCGCGGTGTAGGCAACGGATGGCTGTTGCCGGCCGGGCCGCTGCGCGAACCCATGGCGAGAAAAAGAGACTTTACCGTTGTGAACGCGGATCGGCTCTGTTCCGATTGGCCGCGCGGCACCGTCCGGATGCAGTTGATTGGTGAGATCGCGGAACAACTGGTCGACCGGTCCCGGCGCGTCGCGTTGCCGTTGCTATCGTCGATTGTTTCGGCAAGCCCGCCGCCGCGCATAGTCGCAGCTGCCGGTATTGGCAATCCGGCGCGGTTTTTCGCCATGCTTCATTCGGCGGGGCTGGTGTTCACGGAGATGCCGTTGCCGGACCATTATGGTTTCCAGGAAAATATTTTTGAAAAGACCTCGGCGGATATCATTCTGATCACGGAGAAGGATGCAGTAAAATGTAGCCGGATCGATGCGCTGAAGAACGATCCGAGATTATGGGTTGTGCCCGTCACAGCGCATATCGACGAGGCGCTGGCGGAAAAAATTGTGGAGAGACTGCGTGGACACCCGACTGCTTGATATCCTGGTTTGCCCGATTTGCAAGGGGCCGCTTGAGTACGATAAAAATGCCCAAGAGCTGATTTGTCATCCGGACAAGCTTGCGTACCCGATTCGCGACGGCATCCCGATCATGTGGGCCGAGGATGCGCGGGATTTGAACGCGCCGCCCGAGACCGCTTCAACACCTGTGCCTCCGCTTTGAACGCCGATGCCGCATTGATCCCGGGGCGAACAAGCACAAAGCGCTCTCGATCTTCTGATTTTTCGTTCCTGCCGAAAACCTGATGTCCTTTACCGTCATTATTCCTGCTCGCCTCGCTTCCAGTCGTTTGCCAAACAAGCCGCTGGCGGACCTGGGCGGCAAGCCGATGGTGGTGCGGGTCGCCGAACAGGCGAGTCAATCAGGCGCCGCACAAGTCATCGTCGCAACCGATCATGACGACATTGCTGCGGCGTGCCGGCAGCATCGGGTACAGGTGCGGATGACGCGCGCCGATCATCCGTCGGGTACCGACCGAATTGCAGAAGTGGCCGCCGCGATCCGTTTGGCACCGGATGCCGTCGTGGTCAACGTGCAGGGTGATGAACCGATGATCGATCCGGCGCTGATCGCTGCGACAGCAGCGCAGATCACGGCGGACGTGCAGATGGCGACGGCGGCCCATCCGATCGATACCGCAGCGGATCTGTTCAACCCGAACGTGGTGAAGGTGGTATTGGACAAGACCGGCCGCGCACTTTATTTTTCGCGGGCGGCGATGCCCTGGCATAGAGACGGGTTCGCCCATTCGACCGATACGCTCCCGGCAGGCTATCGGCCGTTGCGCCATATCGGTTTGTATGCATACGGGAATGCATTCTTGCAAGCCTATCCGGCATTGGCACCATCGCCGCTGGAGCAGATCGAGGCGCTCGAACAATTGCGCGTGCTCTGGCATGGTTTTCCGATCGCGGTCCATATAACACGCAAGTTGCCGATTGCCGGCGTCGATACGCCGGAAGACCTGGCGCGTGTGAGGCGTTTTTTCAGCCTGTGAGTTAGTAGAAATCAACGCCAAAGCGCCGCATTGGCGAATTTCTGTGGTAACTTCCATGCAAAGCAAAAGTGACAAGAAGCATATCGTCGCGCAAAATTTGCAAAAATCGCCTTCGCAACAGAATTCAAAACTCGTTTAGGAAACAACATGCGCCTCATCCTTTTAGGAGCGCCTGGTGCCGGTAAAGGTACGCAAGCCACATTCATCAAGGAAAAATATAATATTCCGCAAATTTCAACGGGAGACATGCTGCGGGCAGCCGTCAAGGCAGGCACGCCGCTCGGGCTGGCGGCAAAGAAAGTAATGGATGCGGGTGGTCTGGTTTCAGATGACATCATCATCGGTTTGGTAAAGGACCGGCTCAAGCAGCCTGATTGCGCAAAAGGTTATTTGTTCGACGGCTTTCCGCGGACGATTCCACAGGCCGATGCGATGAAAGATGCGGGGGTCACGATCGACTATGTGTTGGAGATCGATGTGCCGGACGAAGCGATTATCGAACGCATGAGCGGACGGCGCGTTCATCCCGCATCTGGACGGACTTACCACATCAAATTCAATCCACCGAAGATCGAAGGCAAGGATGATGCGACCGGCGAAGAATTGATCCAGCGCGACGATGACAAGGAAGAGACTGTCAAGAAGCGGTTGTCGGTATATCACGATCAGACGGAAGTGCTGGTTGATTATTATAATAATTGGGCTAAGTCCGGCCGGCCCGGGGCACCGAAATATCGCAAGATTGCCGGTGTCGGTCCGGTAGAGGCAATTCGCGACCGTGCGTTTGCGGCGCTGGAAGGCTAGATGAAAGCGGACCATGTGTCCGCTTTTTTTTGCCTGTCAACGCAACGGATTCGATCGACCCCGGAAAAAAGAAAACAATAAAACCGGCGACGTAAAGTTTTGCAGTGCGCAGTGTTCGCAGGACGACGGCAGCGGGTATCCCAACTTCAACGATGCCTGCCGCCGCCGTCCTCCGTAATGTCGTAGTGGTTATAACTTTGTCGTGATACTAAGGAGGAGGCAATATGGCAGCAGGTTTGTGGTTCGCCATCGGATGCGGCGTTCTCGCCGTCATCTATGGATTGATATCCCGCAGCTGGATCCTGAAACAGGAGGCCGGCAATCCCCGGATGCAGGAAATCGCAGCTGCGATTCAGGTAGGCGCGGCGGCTTATCTGGCGCGGCAATATCGCACCATTGCGATGGTCGGCGTGGTGCTTTTTCTGGTCATCGGATTCATCAACGGGCTGGGCTGGACGACCGCTATCGGCTTCCTGATCGGCGCGGTGCTATCCGGTGCTTGCGGCTTTATCGGCATGAACGTGTCGGTGCGCGCCAATGTACGTACCGCGCAAGCCGCCACCAAGGGCATGAATGACGCACTCGATGTCGCATTCAAGGGCGGCGCGATTACCGGCATGCTGGTAGTCGGCCTGGGGCTGCTCGGTGTGACCGTTTTCTATTGGTACCTCACCATGTCCGCGGCTGGCGATGCGGCATCGCTGCATGATCTCATCAAACCACTGATCGGACTGGCTTTTGGCGCATCGCTGATATCGATTTTTGCGCGGCTGGGCGGCGGCATCTTTACCAAGGGTGCAGACGTCGGCGCCGATCTGGTGGGCAAGGTCGAAGCAGGCATCCCGGAAGACGATCCGCGCAACCCCGCAGTGATTGCCGATAACGTCGGCGACAACGTCGGCGACTGCGCAGGCATGGCCGCCGACCTGTTCGAAACCTATGTAGTGACCCTGATCGCCACCATGCTTTTGGGTGCATTGATGTTCCAGGGTGCCGATCTGCAGGCGGCGGTGCTTTATCCATTGCTGCTCGGCGGCGTGTCGATCATCGGCTCGATCGTCGGCTGCTCGCTGGTCAAGGCAAAGCCGGGCAAGAAAATCATGTCGGCGTTGTATACCGGCCTGTGGTGGGCTGCCGGGCTTTCGCTGATCGGCTTTGCGGTCATTACCTGGATGATCTGGACCGACCAGGCAATGCGCATCAGCATGATGGGTTCGGCCGTCGTCGGCATCGTGCTGACCGGCCTGATGGTCTACATCACCGAGTACTATACCGGCACCGATTTCAAACCGGTGAAGCATATTGCGGAAGCATCGACGACCGGGCACGGTACCAACATCATCGCCGGCCTCGGCGTGTCGATGCGTTCCACCGCCTATCCGGTGATTTCAGTGTGTATCGCGATCATGGTTTCGTACTGGCTCGGCGGCTTGTACGGCATCGCAATCGCCGCGACGTCGATGCTGTCGATGGCCGGCATCGTGGTGGCGCTCGACGCGTACGGCCCGATCACCGACAACGCCGGCGGCATCGCCGAAATGTCCGGCATGCCGGATTCGGTGC
>JAKFFO010000090.1:0-5533 GCA_036675035.1 Oxalobacteraceae bacterium | reverse complement strand
GGTGAAGTGGCGGCACTTGACATCGCGCCAGGACCGAACCAGATCAGCCGCGAACAAGGCAAGCGACGCATCGTGGTCAGCGCCAATGTGCGCGGCCGGGATCTGGGCTCCTTCGTCACCGACTGGCTGAGGCTGGTGCCGGTAATGCGCAATACCTGGATCGCAAAATCGCCTTCATTCAGGCTGGGTATGAACTCGCTTCCTAGGCGCGTTCCGATCAGAATCGACAACGCAATCATGATGCCGGCAAACGTGAACACGATCGGCTTGTTGGCCATCGCGCGCACCAGCAGCGGCGCGTAGCTTCTTTTCGCATACCGCATCAATGCGTTCTCTTTTTCATCGACCTTGTTGCCGATAAAAAGCGCGACTGCAGCCGGAATGAAGGTCACTGACAAGATCATCGCGCCCAATAGCGCAATGACGACGGTAAATGCCATCGGATGGAACATCTTGCCTTCGACACCGGTCAGCGCAAAGATCGGCAGATAGACGATCATGATGATCAACTGGCCAAACAGAAGCGGACGGCGTGCCTCTTGCGATGCGGCGAACACTTCATGGAAACGCTCGGTGCGCGTCAGCGGTCGACCATGATGCGCCTGGGCGTGCGCAAGCCGCCGTACGCAGTTCTCCACAATGACCACCGCGCCGTCGATGATGATGCCGAAATCCAGAGCGCCCAGGCTCAACAGGTTGGCGCTGACTTGATTCGTCACCATGCCGGTAAATGTGAACAACATCGCCAATGGAATGACCATCGCAGTGATCAAGGCAGCACGGATATTGCCCAGGAATAGGAACAAGATCGCAATCACCAGCACGGCGCCCTCGAACAGGTTCTTTTTCACCGTGTTGATGGCTTTATCCACCAGGACCGTGCGGTCATACACGGTGATGGCTTTCACGCCTGCCGGCAGTGTGCGATTGATCTCCAACATTTTCTTGTCGACCGCTTGCGACACAGCACGGCTGTTTTCGCCGATCAGCATGAACACGGTGCCGAGCACGACTTCGCGGCCGTTTTCAGTGGCAGCACCGGTGCGCAGCTCGTGGCCGATATCTGCGTCCGCCACATCGCGGATTCGGACCGGAACGCCTTGAATATTGGCCAGCACAATATTGCGGATGTCGTCGAGCGAACTGACTTGTCCCGGCGCCCGGATCAGATACTGCTCGCCGCGCCGTTCGATATAACCGGCGCCGACATTGGCATTATTTTTCTCCAGCGCAGATACCACGCTTTGCAGGGTCAAGCCGTAAGACGACAGCTTGGCAGGGTTGGGGGCGACCAGATATTCCTTCGCATAGCCGCCAATCGAATTGATTTCCGTCACGCCAGCCACATTGCGCAACTGCGGTTTGATGATCCAGTCCTGGATTTCGCGCAAGTCGGTCGGCGTATACGGGGTACCGTCCGGCTGTTTGGCGCCATCCTCGGCTTCGACCGTCCATAGATAAATCTCGCCCAGGCCGGTCGAGATGGGACCCATCGCAGGGTCGATGCCGGGCGGCAGCTTGTTTCTGGCTTCTTGAATCCGCTGGTTCACCAGTTGGCGCGCAAAGTAAATGTCGGTGCCTTCCTTGAAGATGACCGTTATCTGCGACAGACCATAGCGCGACAGCGAGCGCGTCTGCTCCAGGTCCGGCAAACCGGACATGACCGCTTCGATCGGATACGTGATGCGCTGCTCGGTTTCGAGCGGTGAATAGCCGGGCGCTGCCGTGTTGATCTGCACCTGCACGTTGGTGATATCGGGCACGGCGTCGATCGGCAGTTGGGTATAGCTGTACGCGCCGTATCCAGCCATGCCGAGCACGGCGAGGATGACCAGCCATCGGTGCTCGATGGAAAAGCGAATGATGCGTTCAAACATGATTTATCTTCTCCGCATCAATGGGCGTGGCTCGCGCTGCCTTTGCCGAGTTCCGCCTTGATGACGAAACTGCCGGCAGCCGCATATTGCACGCCCGGTTTGAGTCCCTTGACGATCGCGATCATCTTGCCGTCGCTGCGCCCGAGCGTGACCGGTTGCGCGATAAAGCCGCCCGGCACCCGCATGAACACCACCGGTTTGTCGTTGACCGTCTGCACCGCGTCTGCAACCACGGCAACCGGCACCTGCGCTTCACTGGCGATCAGCTCAACGGTGACATACAAGCCCGGGCGCCATGCCATTTTCGGATTGGGCAACACCACGCGTGCTTTGGCGGAACGGGTCTGTTCTCCGATCAATGAGCCGACATACGTCACCTTGCCCGCGACATGGGCATCCGATGCGGTCGAGCGCACGATGGTGTCGCTGCCGACCCGCACCTGGTCGAGGTCCTTGGCGGGCACCACGATTTCAGCCCAGACCGTGCCCAGGTCGGACAAGGTAAAGGCGTTCGCATCTTCTTTAATCGACTCGCCCATCGTGATGTGCTTTTCAACGACCATGCCGTCGAATGGCGCGCGCAACTCAAAGCGGCTGAGGCCGCCACTGGGCGATGGATTGGCGCCGATCGCCTTTAGCTTCTGTGTAGCATTTTGCAGCGCGATCTCGGCTTCGCGCAGATCTTGCTGCGCTTTCTGGAAATCCTGTTGCGCCGAAATTTTTTCTTCCCACAGTTTTTTTTCGCGCTGATAAGTGGTGCGTGCAAACTCGACGCGTTTTTGTGCTGCCAGCAGTTCACTGCGCTGCTCGGATAGCGTGGTACTCGATATGACCGCCAGCACGGCGCCTTTTTTGACTTGCTGCCCTAACGTGGCCGGTACCGATTCGACGACACCGGCCACTCTCGGCACTACGTGCGCGGTACGGTCTTCGTTAAACCGGATTTCGCCCGGCAGTTGCAAGCTGCTTTTGATTTGGGCGGCACTGGCTGTTTGCAGCGTCACGCCGCTCGATTTGACTTGCGCATCGGTCAGTTCGATCTTGCCTTCTTCCTGGGTAAAGGTAAAAAGATGGGCTTCCTGGCCAGTTTGTGCGGCAATGGTCGCCTCGAACACATGCGGCTCGGCGATGGCAACGGTGCTTTGCAATGCCTCTTTTACGGGTACGAATGCTATTTCCTGTTTATCTCCGTCTGGTCGATTCAATGTCATCACCACTTTGGCTGCAGTTGGCGGCAGCGGTTTGCCCTTTTCGCTTAAATAAATTTGGAAACGTGCTTCGCCGCCTTCTTCAGCAAGTACTACCTCAAGACCGAAATCGCCTTCGGTGAACAACTGACCACCACGCGGCCCTTTTGTCGAACCGCTTTCAAGGTGCTCGGTATCGGCATGGCGTTCGGCATGACCCTGCCCACTCTCTTCCGACGTACGCGCCGCTTCGCCTTGTCCCTTGCTATTGTCGTTCAGCATCACGAACGCACCGAACAACATGCCGACGACGATCATGGCGATGATCGCGATGATTTGTTTCCTGTTCATTGTTTCTCCTGTAGATTCGTTGCGCCGCTTTGGGGCGCGTAAGGCGTGCCGACGATACGATCGATATCGGCAGCGGCGCGGTGCGTTTCCGATAACGTGCGCAAATATTGGGACCCGGCCTGGAAAAATGTGCGTTGTGCATCCAGCACTTCCAGGAAGCTGAATTTACCGAGCTCGAAACCTTTGGTAGTCGCGTCGTAAGCGCTTTGTGCACCCGGCAGAATTTCCTGCTTCAACAGCGTGACCTCCTGGCGTGCAGCGTCAAGACGGCCATAAGCCTGCGCGAGTTCTGAATGGAGCCGCACTTCGGTCGCAGCAAGTTCATCGCGCGCTTTTTCGGTGCGCCGCAACGCTTCCAGAATATTGCCCTGGTTGCGGTCAAATAACGGAAGGGGAATGGACACGCCGACAATCGCCTGATTGCGCCCGAGCTGCTCATCACGTGTGGCGCCGAAACTGAGGGTGACATCCGGCGTCTGGCGGGAACGCTCGACACGTGCCAAGGCTTGGCGGCGATCGACTTCGATGCGCGCCCTTGCCAGACTGGGTGATTGCTGCAATCGCTGCATCAGCTGGTCGAGCGCTGGAACGGCCGGCAAGGATGGCTCGGTGTCCACCGCCTGTCCGAAGCGCGGTGCGATGTTGCCCCAGGTCGCAGCCAGACGCCGGCGCGCACTTTGTACGTCACTGGCGGCCAATGCCAGTTCAGACCGCACGTTTGCTTCAGCCACCCGAGCGCGCGTTTCTTCGACGGGCGACACTTTGCCGGCGAGAACCCGTTTGGCGGCGACAGTCGTTGCGCGCTGCGCAAGCTTGGCCGATGCCGTTGCGAGCTGCAACCGTTCCTGTGCAGTCATCAAGTCATAAAACGCGGCCACCACGACCGCACGAATCTCGCTGCGTTTGCCAGCCAGGTCAATCATCGCGGCATCGCGGCCGCGTTCGGCGGCGGTGATTCTGGCCGCGCGCTTGCCGCCCAACTCAATCGGGACATTAATCTGCACGGTGCTGGTTCGCGTCGCTTGCCGGGTATCTTCAACCGATGCGCTGACAGAGGGATTGGGAATCACGCCGGCCTGAAGGACGCTACCGTCCAGCGCGTCGACTTCACGCGCGGCTACGGCAATTTCGGGGCTCGTGCGCATCGCCAGTTCAAGTGCTGCAGCCAGCGATAACGGGCCAGTGCTTTCGACTGCGCGGGCTGGATACGCCGCGCTATGGTCAGCTACACGTGGTTGGGCCGATGATACGGTGGGGATGACGAATGCCGCGAATGCCAGCGGCAAGAACAGCTTGTGCATCGAATTCTCCTTGTTGAAAACACAAAAGAATCCGGCACGACGTGCGCACAACTAATCGATTTGAAAAAAGGAAAGAGGGGCAGCGTGCCGGACTAAGCGGCACGCATCCATTGCGGCCGCTCGGGCCGATCGGGAAGTAGATGGGAACGATGATTGTTAGACGCGCTAAATTGCTCGGCTTGCGGCAACTCGAATGGCATCGATAAAAACGCGAGCGGGAGCATGCCGGCGCCGGCCAGGTGGCAGGCGACACAGTCATTGTCGACGGTCAGTGTCGACGGGTCTTTGGCCGGCTCGGGTTGTTTCGCCTGATGCGCATGTTCATGGTGACCGAAGTGCTGTGCTGCCGCACCGCTTTCGTGTTTGCAATAGGTTGCGACTGCCGCCCAAGATACTTGCAGCGGTAGAACAAACAGCAAAAAGAGAATCAGAAAACGTCGCATGGCCAAAATTGTATAGGGTTATACCCGGCAGCGCAAACCGCTTGCCTAGATCCAGCGCCGGACTTTGGCTTGATACGCAGCATAGGCGGACCCATGCCGCTGCAGCAGGTACGCTTCTTCCAGACGTACCTGAAACTGCATCAGCACGTCGCCGACCAACCAGATGGCAAATGTCACCGCGTTTGCGCGAAGCAGCATCAGCCCCAACAAGCTCAAGCGCATCGCCAGAAAAATCGGATTGCGCGACACCGCGAATAATCCCGACGTCACCAGTGCGGTCCGATGTTGCATGTCGATACCGATTCTCCAGGACAATCCCATCTGGTATTGCGCGACGACGGTCCAGAGCAGTGCGATCGCCAGCGCTAGCCATC